>DASXJI010000634.1:0-6206 GCA_036497495.1 Mycobacterium sp. | reverse complement strand
AACAGCAGCACCGCGTTGATCTGCGCGCGGCCCGCGCCGGCCGCGGTCGCGAGATCGACATGCAGCGAAAAGGATTCGTCGAGGGTTTGGTTGAGCACATCGGCGGCCAGGCAACTCAGTGCCCGCTCTCGCGCCGATAATTCGTCGTCCCCGTCCCACCGTTGGTTGAACTGCTCGGCCACGAACCCGGCGAAGTCCTCGTCAAGCGCTGTGAGGGTGGCGAAGACGTCCTCGGGCAGCATCTGGCGCTGCACTTCTATCGACCGACCCTTTACCGCCGGGTCATCGGTGCGCAGCTGCTGTAATGCGAGTGCCGCCGCCGGATACCCCACATAGGGCGCGAGGTGCCGGATCGCGGCGATGCATTCCGGCATGCTGACGCCATTTGCGCCGGCCATCTGAACGTGAGCGGCAAGCGGAAATCCGATACTGGCCGTGCATAGGTCGGCGGCCAGAAACCCAAATGCCTTCTCCCTCATCGTCAGCTGAGGCAGCGACCAGGCATGCAGGCCGACCTCAGTGGCCATCCGACCGAACGCCAGATCAAGGGCCTGCACCTGTTCTTGGTGGGACAACTTCATTGAGAATCCTCCTCTAATCACCCGGCCACGGGAGACTGGTGTGGGCACCGAAAAGCCCAGCGGCGCAAACTCTCCAGAATCCTGTCGGAAGATATCCGGCCCAGCCTCGCCAATAGGCGGGCGTCCGTTGCGACTAGGTAGCCGGCGGCGGGCCGCGCATAGGTGCCACCCTGGCAACCCATCGGCCACCACGGTGGCCACCAGCATCACGACGCGCCTTTCGCCGCGTCGTTCGCAATGTGGGCATGCACCAATCGTCGTTCCGTTGCCAGCGTGGAAAGAAGCGCGCGCAGCTGTCGCCGTCCTCGGTGAAGCCGCGACATCACCGTGCCGAGCGGGGTGTTCATGATCGCGGCGATCTCCTTGTACGAGAGGCCCTCAACATCGGCGAAGTACACGGTGATCCGAAAGTCTTCGCGCAACGCGTCCAGCGCTGCCTTGATCTCGGCGTCAGGTGACGATTCCAGTACCTCTACCTCGGCCGAGCGCAGGCCGCCCGGGGCATGGGCGGCATGAGCCGCCAGTTGGCGATCGGTGATCTGGTCGACCGAATACTCAGCCGGGCGCCGCCGCTTCATCCGACAAGCGCTAATCCAAGTGTTGGCGAGAATCCGGTATAGCCATGCCTTGAGGTTGGTGCCCTCACGATACGATCGAAAACCCTTGTACGCACGTAACATCGTCTCCTGCACCAGGTCCTCAGCATCGCGCCGATCTCGTGTCATGCTGAGCGCGCCACCGAAAAGCCGATCCATCAGCGGGATGGCGTCATGTTCGAAACGAGCAGCCAGCTCCGCATCGGTCTCGTCCGCCTGTATTGCCATCGACTCGCCCCCGCGGTGGCCAGCGCTCATCACGTCGCTACTCACTAGCCATCCCCCCAACAGAATGCGATGCGCTACAACAGGCACACAGAGGCGGGCAGAGTCGGCATCTGTTAAGCGACCGTATCGGCGGGGCCACCGGGGTTGCGTGGTGCGCGGTCCGGGACGGTGCCGAATGCAGCGCCGCCGGTCGCATGAGTGCAGCCATCATCGCCGGTGATCCCGCCTTGAGGCGGGCCGCTGTGTGATGGCCGCCAGCGCAAGGGCGGTGAACGCGGACACGGCGGTGATCGTGCGTGCCAGATGAGCGATCTGCCAGCGGTCGCGCACACTGGACCAGTCGCTGGGCGGGGCCAGCACCGACCAGCTCTGTTGAGCGGTGTTAATGGGAACGCTGACCAGCGCGCTGATGACGAAGGTCACCACTAGCAGGCCGAGCGCGGTCAGTGCCAGCCACCGGGTTTCCCCCGGCGTGCCGATCGTGACGAGGGCCAGGGTCGCGGTAGCCAGCAGCGCCCCGGGCAGCAGGACGGTGGCGAGGTCGTTGAGGTGAACGAGCTCGACGAGGCGAACCTGGGTGTAGACCGACGCCGGGAAACGTCGCAGGGTGGCTTCCAGGACGAGGACCCCGGTGAGGAATCCCGTGAACAGACCGCTGAATAGCACGCCGGCCAACAATGCGAGCCTGGCGACGGTATCAGCTCTTCGGCGCAGCGCCGGTTTCCCTCCGCTGCTCGACGATGCGGAAGGTACAGAGTGGATCTCGGATGCGCTCATGGCATCTCTGGCGGTGCGGTGTCGACGGTGGGTGGGGTGTAGGGCGCTCTCAGCGCTGCGGGCAGCTGCTGGTTGGGTGTCGGCGGCGGTTTCTGGAATGCCGCGGCGTGATCGACAGCCCAATGCGCGTAGGTGCGTGCGGGGCGGCCGAGGATCTTGTCCACGGCGTCGGTGATGGGGGCCGCCCGATCCAGCTCGCGGGCATAACGGGCCATCATCGCCTCGGCGAAGGGCCGTGGAAGTCCGTGCGCGACCATGCCGTCGGCGGCTTCCGCCGGCGAGATCTCCTGGTAGCGCAGCGGCCTGCCGATCGCCTCACCGATCGTGGCGACCATCTCCGCGTGGGTAAGCGATTGCGGACCGGTCACCGAAATCTTCTGCCCGACAAGGCTGTTGTCCAGCAGCGCCGCCGCCAGCACCGAGGCCACGTCCATTTCGTGGATGGGCGCATCGGCGAAGCCGGCATACGGCCCGCGTATGACGTCGCCGTTTCGGGCCTGCGCGGCGAACATTGTCAGCGTGCTGGCTGCAAACGAACCAGACCGCACGCTCACCCAGCCCAGACCGCTGCCGGCGACCGCTTCCTCGACCTCCTTGTTGCGGTCACCGTTGAACCGGGACGGTTGCCTTACCGGATCGTCATCGACATTGAGTGCCGCCAGTACGGCGACATGTTGGACGCCGTGCTCAGCGGCTAGCCCCAGCAGCGTCGGTGCGGCCAGCCCGACTGCGCGGGGGTGCACGAACAGTGACGTGACACCGTGCAGCGCCGCGGCGATCGTCTCGGGCCGTGACAGATCACCGCGAACCACCTCAACGCCCGGGGCTGCTCCATCGGGCTGCGCGCCGATGTGACGGGCCAGCGCGCGGACCTGCTCGCCGGCGGACGACAGCAGATGGACGAGGGGCCGGCCGATAGTGCCGGTCGCGCCGGTGACGAGTATCACGGCTGATCCTTTCGGTAGCTTGACCGCACGCGCCGCTGGAGTGAACTGTGGCCGAGAACGTGTGCAGGACCTGGGTTTTGGAACGCGTCCCGGCAGCCGCGACGCTATGGCGAAAGAGCGGTCCGGGCCGGGTGCACGGCGGGCTTTGCGAACGCCTCGCGGCGGATCATCTGCCATACCGTGGGTGTGTGTTGGGTGGTCGAGACGACGACGGTTTTGCCGATGGCGGCCCGGTCGCCGGCCACGGCGAGCAGGTAGTGGGCCAGATCGATGCGCGCGGTGAATGCACCGACGGGATCGAGCTCTCCGGCGTGGTAGTCGGTCGGTTCAGGCAGGTCAAACAGGCCCGAGGGCCGCACGATCGTCCAGTCCAGGCCGCTGCTGCGCACGGTTGTCTCCATCCGGCGCATGTCGTCATAGACGGTTTTGCCGATGGTGCGGCTGATGATCGGCTCGATCAGCCGGATCGCTACCGGGCTGCGGCTGCGCCGAGTGCTGAAGGCGGCGGTTGAGCTGACCACGGCCAGCCGCCGCACTCCGGTGGCGTGCATGGCGGCGACGATGTTCGCGGTGCCGACCGAATACGTGTCGACGGGTTCGCGGGTGAACGAGACGCCCAGGGTGGACAGCACCGCGTCGGTGTTGGCGATCACTTCCCTAACCGCGGCCCCCTCACGCACATCTAGCTCAGCGACGGTCAAATGCGGGTCCCTCAGCGGGAAGTCGCCCGGCTGGCGGGTCACCGCCACGGCGCGGTGCCCGGCCGCCAGAGCCTGTTCGGTCAACAGCCTGCCGGTCTGTCCATTGGCCCCGAATATCCCGATCTTCATGCGTACCTCCATTTAATCACCGACCATGATCATCACGTAGAATGACTATCATGTCAAGTGTTAGTCTTCGGGGTATGACCGACCAACCCGGCATCGCCGAACTCGACGAGCGCATCCCGTTTCTACTTGCCCAGCTGGGGGCGCATATCGCCACCGACTTCCAGCGCCGGCTGGCTCCCATCGGCGCGGACCCACGCACTTACGCGGTGCTGCTGGCGCTGGCCGCCGATGACGGACAGTCGCAACGGCAACTCTCGGCGCGGCTGGGGATCCACCGCAACGCGATGGTCACCGTCATCGACAACCTTGAACGCCGGGGACTGGCCAAACGCCTACCCCACCCCGACGACCGGCGCGCATTCGCCGTCACCCTGACCGCCAAGGCTCGCCGCCTGCTGCCGGCCCTCGATGAGCAAGGACTCAGCCTCGAAGAGGAGATCTCCGCACCGCTGTCATCGCGAGAGCGCGACACGCTGCGAGATCTGTTGCAGCGCATCGCCGCCGCAGCCGGGCTCATCCCCGGCATTCATCCTGAACTGGGTTGACCGCGCTTATCGACGTCGAGCGGTGGGTTTCAGCGCCGCGCGAGCCCGACGCGTCGGCAACGTTGGGATGGCGCTCGGCCGCGTCGGCGACGCCCCCGTGTTCGGATCCGGATTATGCGTCGCGCAGCGTCAGGGACACGACTGAGTTAGCCGGCTGTCGCGACTTCGCGCACGACATCGAGGCTGGCGAATTCCGTCGCCTTGATCACCCTGCGCAGCATGAACCGGATGAGGGCGGGCATATCGGCCGCGTTCTCGTCTCGGTAGACCCGCGGGGAGCCCACCTGATAGCGCCGGCGCCGAGTTTCCAGTTCGCAGCCACCCGCGGCGAGGGCATTGCGCAACCAGTCGGTGTCCGAACCGTAGGTCAATGCGATCAGGTAGCGTCCCTGACGCCGGAAGGCCCACAGGGGGGTCCGAAAGATCCGCCCGGATTTGCGGCCGCGATGGATAACGACCGCCCACCCGGGTGCCCAGGGAGCGATGAACTTGGTGACCCGATTGAGCCCGGTCCTGTTGGCGCGGGCGAGCCATCGTGGAGCTGTCATCGTAGAACTCCTCATTCGGTCGAATTTTCTTGACGTGCGGGAGAAAGCAGTCGAAGAGCGTCTGCTGACCGTCCGCCGCCGGGTCGCGATGAGTCCATCTCGGTCAGCCGAGGGGGCCGTCGGCAGCCATCCGTCAGCCGAGGTGCGCCGACAGGAGCCAACCCGGCACCGAGCTCCGGCCGTTGACTTCGGCCCTGAGTTCGACGCCAGGCAAACCGGCGAAACCGTGGGGCAGGTTGGCATGCAGGCGGGCGGGCGTGATGTCCTCGATCACCCAGTACTTGGACACCACCTCGCGCAGCTCGTCGGCGGTGACGGCGAAGGGCGGACTGTCGGGCATTGCTGCCCGGTCGAACACCAGCACGAAGTAGGACGCACCCGGCGCGGCGGCGCGCACGATGCACTGCTGGTAGCGCTCCCGCAGCTCGACGGGGATCGAATGAAACAGCGTGCTGTCCACGATGGTGCCGAACCTGCGGTCATACCCGGTGAACGAGCTGATGTCGGCGACCGCGAAGCTGGCGTTGCTCAGACCGCGCCGTTGGGCCTCGGCCCGGGCCAGTCCGATTGCGGTCGGCGAAAGGTCAAGGCCCACCGTGGTGTAACCGCGCTCGGCGAGATACAGCGATACCGCGGCCTCGCCGCAGCCCACGTCGAGGACGTCGCCGTGAAACTTGCCCTGCTCGATTAACGCGCCCAGTTCGGGCTGTGGCTCACCCAGGCTCCACGGCGGCGCACCTGGCCCCAAGCGGGTAGTCTCGCCGCGGTAGGCCGCGTCGAATTCGAAATCTTGTGGTGCGGTCATGATCCTCCTCAGGGTTGTTCACAACAGGTCAGCTCAGCGCCAGAGCGAACGCGCTGGGGCCGTTCTCGCGCAGTGTCAGAGCAAGGGCTGCGACGTTGAGCGCCAGGAACACATTCGCGAGGTAAAACTGCGGGCTGTAATCGCTGGCACGGATGTGGGTGTAGAGGGCGCACACGAAAAACAGCACCAGCCCGATCGCGGCGGCCATTCCCAGCGGACGGAAAGCCAGGCCCGCGGCCAGGCCCAGCGCTCCGGCTGTCTTCAGCGTCCCGATCGGGAAGGTGAGCCACGAAACGGGTACGCCGGCCTTGGCCATGCCCGGAACGATGGCCTGCATATGTAGCAGGGC
>DASXJI010000633.1:0-4426 GCA_036497495.1 Mycobacterium sp. | reverse complement strand
TGGGGCAGCGTGGCCAGGAAGTCGGCGCGGGATCGAACCTCGCCGATCACGAACACCGCCTCCGGCTTAACGTCGCCCAGCAGCTGCTCAATGCGTTCGGCCGCGGCCCGAAGATTCTTGCGCGCATCTTCGTCGGTGGGCAACTGTTGGACAGCGTCGTCGGATTCGACGCTCTCGGTGCGCTCGGTGGCGCCGGCGTGAATCGTGATGTCGGCTCCGGTGTGATCCACCGCGACGAGCAAGTAGTTCAGATCCTGGAAGCCGTGCTCGACGATCGGAATGACGTAGGGAAGCTTCGAGAGCCGTACGATCGGTGCGGCGGTGGGCCGGATCAGGTGCTCGTTGAGGACGACACGGTCGGCGCTAGCGACCACCCCGCGGCCGCTGCGGCCGATCGGTGGTCGCGCATCCAGCACGGCGCGCTCCATGGCGACGGTCATCGATTCGTCGGCCCCGAGTTCTTCGAGCTGTTCGCGCAGACCGCGCCATCGCAGCTCGAGCTGGGCCTCGGCGTCCTCAGTGTCGTGGGAGTCCTCGAAGTAGACCGATGCGAACGGTCCTGGTGCGGTCAGCAGCGGGCGCAAGCGTTCAGAGTCCATGGCTTTTCGGGTTGCCCGCGCAGCCCGCGATCAAACAGTCAGGCTCGATCGCCCTCAGAGTCGTCGAAGAACCGCCAGTCGCCGTCGGTTTCGACTTCCATCCGCCAGCCGAGCTCAGAGTTGTCGGCCTTGGCGTCGACGAACCAAGCGTGCGCGTCTTCGGCGCTGGCGATGTCCTTCGTGTCGACGACGTCGCCGTGCGGGTTGAGTACTCGGTAAGTAGCCATCGGCAACGGTTACCCGCTGCGTGCGTGCCGAATCATGCTATTCGCCGGTGAACTTCGGCGGCCGCTTTTCGAACGTCGCCGTGATGCCCCTGGTCAGGTCCTTCGACGGTAGGAACGCCGAATTCCAGGCGGCGACGTAGCGCAGGCTGGCCGACACCTGCGAAATCCGTTGCTGGTCAAGGACATCCTTGACACCGCGGACCGTCAGCGGCGGGTTGTCGGCGATCTCGGCCGCTGTGGCGTGCGCGGCCTGCAGCGTCGCGTCGGCGTCGGCGAAGACGTCATTGACCAACCCGATCTTCTCGGCGCGGACCGCGTCGATGTCCTTGCCGGTCAGCGCCAATTCGCGCAGGTGCCCGTCGGACAAGATCAGCGGCAGCCGGGCCAGGCTGCCGACGTCGGCAACGATTGCGAGCTTGACCTCGCGGAGGGAGAACTTCGCGTCGGCGCTCGCGTAGCGGATGTCGACCGCGGAGATCAGGTCGACGCCACCGCCGATGCACCAGCCGTGGATCGCCGCGACAGTCGGGGTGCGGCAGTCGGCGACGGCGCTGATCGTGTTCTGCAATCGCAGTACCTCGGCATGAAAATCGGAGCGGGGTCCCGCCATCGCGCCGTCTGCCAGCACGGGTGCCAGAAACCCGCCCATCGCCGGAAGGTCAAGGCCGTAGCTGAAGTTGCGGCCTGAGCCGGTGAGGACGATGGCCCGCACATCGCGGTCAGCATCGAGTTCGGCGAAGACTTCCGGCAGTTCCGACCAGAACGCCGGGCCCATCGCGTTGCCCTTGCCGGGGCCGATCAACGTCACCTGGGCGACGTTGTCTTTGTGTTCGACGGTGACTGATTCGTACGGCTCACCCATCACGTGACCGTACCGTGGACTGCATGGCTTCTGACCTGCGACCCGGACCCGACTCACCGCCCACCGACGAACTTCGCGCAGCCGAACAGGCGCTCGGAGTGCTACAGCACATCGTGCATCCGATCTCGCGCGACGACCTGTCGCGTCCTGCCCCGAGTGGAGATTCCGACGTGGCCCGGCTGACGGATCATTTGGTCGACACCATCACCTCGGTCGGCAACGCGCTGGAAGCCGACCTTCCGCCGCGCGACGCCGAAGACACTGTTGAGCGTCAGATCATCGCCGTGGGCCGGCCCACCCTTGATGCCTTCCACCGTCGTCACGGACTGGACGGCGCCGTCACATGGCGCGGCAACGAGACGCCGGTGCGGACTTTGGCCGGCGTGCTGTCGCTTGGCTTGCTCGTGCACGGTTGGGATTACGCTGCGGCCACCGGAGTTCCGGCGAACGTCCCCGATTCGTTGGCGAACTACGTGTTGGGCATAGCGGAAAAGATCATCACCCCGGAGCGCCGTTCGAACGGGGAGTTCGGCGCTGCCGTCGAGGTTGACGAGCATGCACCCGGCCTCGACCGATTGGTGGCCTTCACCGGCCGCGATCCGGCCGCTGCGGGTGCAGAGGGTTAAACGCGCTCGAGGTAGAAGTAGAAGTACCGGCCTACCCCGTCCTGGACGTCGATCACGCCCTTGCCGTTCATGATCCCCATCACCGTCGCGTCGTCGACGCGCTTGAAGTGATCGTGAACCGGCTGGCCGTCGTAGACCATGGTCGCGGTGACTTCGCCGCGGAATTCCTCCAGCCACAGGCTGGCTTCACCCTTGCCCAACTTGACGTTGGAAAACCGGTTCCCGTCATCGTCGAGACAGACCAGCGGTTGCACGTCTTCGGGGGAGTTGAACGTCTTGCCGAACCAGCGGGACTTCTCGAGTTGACCGTTCATCCGGTGGCCGGTGACGAATTCGCCGCCCTTCCACTCACCGAGCATGCCGTCGACGGTGGCCGGCGGCAGGCTGGCCCAGAAGTCGTCGAGTTCGGCGTCGTCGATCGACCCGGCGCGCTCCTTGAATTCGGTGAACCTCTTGAGCGCCAACGCATTAGTCATCGCGACCTTCTTCGATCTAGATCCAGCCCTGAGCGAATTGCAGCATGGCATCGTTCTCCTCCGGCGCGCCGATGGTCACCCGGACACCGTCGGTGCCGTACGGGCGGACCACGATGCGTGCGTCGGCCGCCCGCTCCACGAAGTCCAGGGTGCGAGGTCCGAGCGGCAGCCAGACGAAATTCGCCTGCGACGACGGCAGGGTGAACCCGGCCGCGTGCAGGGCGTCGCTCACCCGCGTCCGTTCGGCGGCGACGGCATCGGTACGGGCAAGCAGCTCGTCGGCGGCGTCCAGCGAAGCGATGGCCGCGGCCTGCGAGATGCTGGTCGCGGTGAACGGTACGTAGGCCTGGTTAATGGCGGTGATCAACTCCGGGTGGCCGGCCGCATATCCCACCCGCAAGCCGGCCAGCCCGTAGGCCTTCGAAAACGTGCGCAGCACAACGACATTGCTGTGGTCGCGCACCAAGCCGAGGCTGTCCGGCACCAGGCCGTCGCGGATGTATTCGACGTAGGCCTCGTCCATCGCGATCAGGACGTCCGAGGGCACCGCCTCCACGAAGCGGGCCAAAGCATCCGGCTCGACCACCGTCGAGGTGGGGTTGTTGGGGTTGCAGACGAAGATCAGCCGGGTTCGGTCGGTGACCGCGGTGAGCATTGCCGTCAGGTCGAAAGTGTGCTCGGAGAGCGGGACTTGGACAGCGCTGGCGCCGGCGAGGCGGACCTGCAGCGGGTAGATCTCGAAGCTGCGCCAGCCGAACAACACCTCGTCGCCCGCCGTGGCGCTGATCTGGATGAGCTGCTGACACAGGCTCACCGATCCGCAACCGACGGCGATGTGCTCGGGTCCCCAACCGCCGGCGCTGCCCACCCGTCCGGAGTTCAGGTGTTTGGCCAAGGCCGATTTGAGGTCGGTGCAGCCGTTGTCCGGGTAGCGGTTGACGACGTCGGTGGCCCGCTCGATCGCAGCCCGAACGCTGGGCAACGGGCCCTGCACGGTCTCGTTGCTGGCCAATTTGATCGCGCCCGGGACGGTCTTGCCGGGTACGTAGACCGGCAGCTCGGCCAATTCGGGACGGAGGCGAGCGACCATTTCGACAGCATATGTCCGGCCTGTGTACGCTGTGCTCCGCGGCGGTTCCGGCAGCCGGCTCCTGACGGCGGTCCGGTACCCTCGGGAAGTTCGAGGAGGCGTGCCAGAGCGGCCGAATGGGACTCACTGCTAATGAGTTGTCCCCCTTACCGGGGACCGGAGGTTCAAATCCTCTCGCCTCCGCCACCCGTGGCGATCGCAAGCGCGGCGAAGCCGGGCGCAGCGGGTCGCCACACAGTACGAGACAATTGAACACAGGCGCCCGTAGCTCAACGGATAGAGCATCTGACTACGGATCAGAAGGTTGGGGGTTCGAATCCCTTCGGGCGCGCCATTGTGATGAGTCGGGTCATGGGTTACACATGAGTCGCGTCATGGGTTACAGATTCCGCGGCCATCGGCCGGGGTTTTTGTTTTGGTTGCGCCAGTAGTTTGTGTCGGCGTCGATGTGGTGGCTGCTGAGTACGTGGTGACCGGTTTTGCTGATGACGGTGACGGTGGTGGTGGCGACCAGGATGAGCACCGGGGTGCCGGCGTGGATGCGTC
>DASXJI010000632.1:0-7662 GCA_036497495.1 Mycobacterium sp. | reverse complement strand
GCGTGACGGTGTCCTCCTTGCGGGCGTTGACCAGGACCAGGACGGCGACGAATGCGGCGGAGATCAGGCCGACGCCGATCCAGAACGCGACGTGGTAGCCGTGGATCGCGGCGAGCGGGTTGAACGCGGACGGCGACAGGTCGTGGGCCACGACGTAAGAAGCGACTGCGCTGGCGTAGAACGTGTTCAGCAACGAGGTGCCCAGGGAACCGCCGATCTGCTGGGTCGAGTTGAGCACGGCGCTGGCCACGCCCGCGTCGTCGGCGTTGACTCCGGTCAGCGCGAGGTTTGACAGCGGCACCAGGACCAGTGCGAACCCGACGCTCATCAGAAGCTGGCCGGGCAGAACGGTGGTGACCCAGCTGCTGGTGTCAGAGATCGAGGTGAAGGTGGCCAGCCCGGCCGCGGCCAGGGCGAGCCCGATCAGCATCAGTGGTTTGGGTCCGGTGCGCGGCAGCAGCGAGGACACCACGGCCGACGTGATGATGACGCCGCCGCTGAACGGTAGGACGGCCAGGCCGGCCTTGAGCGCGCTGTAGCCCAGGTTGTACTGCAGGTAGTAGCTCAGGAACAAGAACATCGCAAACAACCCGGCGAAGGAAAGCAGCGAGGCCAGATAGGAGCCGCCGCGGTTGCGGTCGAGCACCACCCGCATCGGCAACAGCGGGCTCGCCACACGCAGTTCGACGGCCACGAATCCGACCAGCAAGATGCCGGCGCCCACCAGACAGCCGACAACCTCGACCGAGAGCCAGCCGACACCGGGTTTGGCCGCTTCGGTGAACCCGTACACCAGGGCGACCAGCCCGGACGTGGCCAGGATCGCGCCCGGGATGTCATAGGACGTGCCGCGGTGGGCTTTGCTTTCGGCGACCAGAATCGTGCCGCCGACGAAGGCGACGATCGCAATGGGCACATTGATGAACAGGCACCAGCGCCACGAGGTGTACTCGGTCAGCGCGCCGCCCAGGATCAGCCCGATCGCGGCGCCAGCCCCCGAGATCGCGCCGTAGACCGCGAACGCCCGAGACCGCTCCTTGGACTCGGTGAAGGTCACCGTGATGAGTGACAACGCCGCCGGCGCGAGCAGCGCCGCGAAAGCGCCCTGCACTGCGCGGGCAGCGAACAGCGTCCCGCCGTTCTGCGCCGCACCACCCAGCGTCGACGCGGCAGCAAACCCGACCAGCCCGACCAAGAACATCCGCTTACGGCCGACATAGTCCGCGATCCGTCCGCCCAGCAGCAGCAACCCACCGAACGCGAGGGTGTAGGCAGTAATCGCCCACTGCCGATCGGCGTTGGAAATATGCAGATCCCGCTGCGCCGACGGCAAAGCGATGGTCACCACGGTGCCGTCGAGCACCACCATCAATTGCGCAACAGCGATCACCGCCAGGGCCCACCATCGACGGTTGGACAGCTCTGTGACCGCACCGTGGTCCGCTTGTTGCGTGCGTCGGGCGGCCGGCTCAGCGTCTGAAGGCATGATCAAATCCCCTTCCTCCTGGAGTTCGCCGGCTACGCGGCCTGTGTGGCCTGCCGCAGCGGCGCCAGCGCCTGGCTCCAGGCAACGACCTCGCCGAACAGCGTGTCGAGAACCTGCGTCTGGTGCTCGGCGGGTCTGAGGTCGGTGAAGTTCTCGAAGTCGGTGAACAACGACAGCGCGACGTTGGTGCGCACGTCAGCCAACTGAAGCTCGCCGGCGATGAGACGCAGGTGTTCGGCCGCGCGGGTACCGCCATTCACGCCGTAGGAGACGACGCCCATCGCCTTGTTGTTCCACTGGGCGTACAGGTAGTCGATGGCGTTCTTCAAAACCCCTGACGTCGAGTGGTTGTACTCGGGCGTGACGAACACGAACCCGTCGAACCGGCCGATGGTCGCTGCCCACGCCTGGGTGTGCGCATTCTGGTACTGCCCCATGCTCGGAGGCAGCGGCTCGTCCAGATGTGGAAGCGGATAGTCGGCCAGATCTACCAACTCGAATTCGGCGTCGCCGCGCCGACTGGCCTGTTCCATCACCCAGCGGGCGACCGGCTCGCCCCGGCGCCCGGGTCGGGTGCTGCCGAGGATCACGCCGATGCGGGTCACGGGTGCACCTGCGAGCCGACGCCGAGGTCGAGACGGATCGACTCCAGCACCACGAGCGTGCTGCTGGTGGTGAACACGTCCGCCGCCGCAAGTACGCCGGTGTACTTCGCGATGACCGGCGCTGCGGCGTAGTCGGTCACCGCGTCGAGATAGGTCTTGACCGCCGCCCAGGAATTCTCGCCGTACTTCACGAAGTACGGCGTCGGGTCGACACTGGCAAGCGCTGTTCTGGCACTGGCGGCGATGTCGGCGACGTATTGTTCGTGGAGGCCGACGTCGTCGCGCGTGCCGAGTCTGCCTACGTGTCCGCCGATGAAGTGCTTCCACGGGTAGGAAAGCGCGGTGGTGGGCGCCGCGAGGTAACCCGGTACGTCTTCGCTGAGGTTGAGGTTGTAGATGGGTACCCAGCCGGAGTTGACGATGTCCACGAGCATGAGGGCGTCGTGATCCGGAAAGTGGATGTAGATGTTGTCGGGGGTGTGGTTGGAACCGTGCCAGGCCAACTGGACGCGTTCACCGCCTACGTGCAAGGTCTTTCGGTCCCGGAACGTCACTGTCGGCGCGGGTCTGGCCGGGTCGTTGTCGCGCAGCAGGAGCCGTCGGGTCTCCTCGTGTCCGATCCGCTCGACATCCTTGCCGAACAGTGAGGACGCGCCGCCGTGGTCGGCGTGGTGATGTGAGTAGACCAGGTGCGTCACTGTGTTGTTCACGCCATTCGCGGCGGCGACCTCGTCCACCGCTCGCTGCAGATTGTGGCCGATCGTCGGGGGTGCGTCGAAAAGCACGACGCCTTCCCGGGTGGTCAGGAACGCCGCCTGGTAAGTGCCGTCGGTGACCCAGTACAAGTTGCGTGTCACGCGATCGACGTAATACCCCCGGTCGTTGAGCGCGGGCCCGAGCGATGACGGCGGAACCGGCGCGTAGTCCGGCAGGTTCGGGGTGCTGCCGACATCGGCCGACGCCGGCTCAGTCAGCGCGCCGGAGACGAAGGCCGCGATCGAAGACGCACCAACAACCGCCGCAGTGCCGGTGAGGAACGACCGCCGGCTCGCGGCTGGAGCGCGCAAGGTGGATGTTGTCATCGTGTCTCCTTCAATCGTCTCGAACTTGCTTTGGCAAGCATCTATTCGGTGGGCGACGCGGGCGTCATGCATGGACGATTGCCCACCACGGTGGCGGTTACACCCGGGAATCCCCCGGGTACGCGCGCCCAAAACGCGACGTACGCGCTCGTCGGTGGTCTGGCGTTCTCGCTTCCCGGCATTGCCACCGTCGCGGTAATCGGCGCGATTGTCGGTGACAGCGCCGGCGAGCGGGTGCAGAACTTGAAGAACGCCCCGGCAGTATCCCTGGGGTACCCGGTAAGCCCCGATCGCATATTCGAGCGGTGCGGTCGACGCGCGGGGCGGCGAAGGAACAGCCATGGCAGCTCGGCTGACACGGCGTTCTTGGTGGCTCCGCGCGATCAAGTGGTCGGTGGTCGTCGTTGCCGTCGGTGTGGAGGCGGTCATCGTGACCCTCTGGCTGGACCGAGCCGACCTCACGCTCGGCGCGCTGCAGTGGTCGTGGGCGGGGATCGCCGTGGGTGCCGAGACGGCGTCAGTCGTCGCCGTCGGGGCGCTGTACCGCCCGTTGCTGCGAGCCGGCGGGGTACCGATGAGCCGCAGTCGGAGCGTGGCCCTGGGCGCGGCAGCCAGCGCGATCACCGCCACGGCCCCGGGCGGCGCGGCCGTGGCGTCGGCGTATGTCTATCGCCAGCTACGCCGCACCGGCGGTACCCCGGTCCTGTCAGGGTGGTCCGTCGCTGTGGCCGATGTGCTCAGCATCGTCGCGTTCGGCGTCATCGCCGGCACTGCCGCGGCACTGCAATCGGCGAACTCACTCGTTGCAGCGGTACGCGCGGCCGGGATCGGGCTCGGGATCGCGCTGGCCTTGATCGGCGCGGCCATCGTCCTTGTGCATCTTGCCGAGCCGCTCATGCAGGTTCTGCAAACAGCCTGTCGACGGTTGCCCGGGGTCAGAGCCCGAGAGAGCCGTTGTGCACCGGCAGATTTCGACAAAGCCGTCAACCAGTTCAGCGCGATACGCCCCGGCTGGCGCGACTTCTTCGTCGCCTTCTCGCTCGCTCTCCTCAACTGGGCCGCCGATCTCGCCTGCTTCGTGCTGAGCCTTCACGCCGTTGGCATTGACGGCGTCGGGATCGGAACCGCCGCGGCCGCCTACAGCGCCGGCCTCGCTACAACCAGTCTGAGCCTGCTGCCGGGTGGCATCGGCACCGTCGAGGCGGGCATGCTGCTCGTCCTGAGACACGCCGGCGTCGCCAGCGCTCACGCCATCGCCGGCATCGTCACCTATCGCCTCGTCGCTTACGCGTTCGTCGCCTGTGTCGGATGGGCGGTGTGGGGCGCTCTCCGCCGTGAGCCATCGCCGCCCTTGACACACGAAGGCCGTGCACGGCCGCTACGGCTGCGCGCCCGGACAGCCCGTCCAGTCCCCCAACAACTCGACGACATCGCCTGAGCTAACTCATGCGTCGATAGCGCCAGACCGAGAGCGGCACAAAGACCGCCACGATTCCGGCGATCCACCCGAGCGAGCCCCCGAGCGAATCCGGCACACCGCCCGTGAGCGCCAGGGTGCGCGCCGCGTCCGCGGTCAGAGTCACCGGCGAGGCCTTGGCGATCGGCTCGAGCCAGTCCGGCAGACTCGAGATCGGCACAAAGACCGAGCTGGCGAAGACAAGCGGAAACAACAGCACGAAGCCGGCCGTCTGTGCCGTCTCGGCACCACGGACGACCAAGGACACGAAGGCGAAGATCCAGCTCAGGGCAAAGCCGAAGGCAGCAACGAGGGCGACACAAGCTATCGCCGGGACGACGCCACTCTGAAAGCGGAATCCGACCAGGTAGCCGACGACGATCATCAGGACGATGATCAGCAGGTTTCGGACGAGATCCGCGGACGTTCGTCCGAGCAGGACCGCCGATCGCGCCATCGGCATCGACCGGAAGCGGTCGATGACCCCCCGGCGCAGGTCCTCGGACAGGCCGACCGCGGTATTGGACGCGCGGAACGTCACCGACTGGACGAGGATCCCAGGCAGGAGATAGTCGACGTAGCTGACTCCCGGCTGCAGCGCCAGGCCGACCGCACCGCCGAATACGTAGACGAACAAGAGCACGAACATGATCGGCTGGATCGTCGAGAACACGAGCAGGTCGGGCTGGCGCCAGAAGTGACGAAGGTTCCGCCAGGTCACCACCGCGGTGTCCGTGACGCCCGTCTCCACGTCGTGCACCGACGGGGCGTGCGGGCGCCGACTATGCCGAGGATGCTCCCCCGGCTTCTCGTCAGGAACAGCAGCGGCATTCTGCGAATTGCCGTCGTCGCCCGGTGGCTCGCCGGTCAACTGGAGGAAGACGTCGTCGAGCGTCGGTCGGCGCAGACCGATGTCGCTGACGCCGATCCCGGCGCGGCGCAACTGAGCGGCCGCCTCCTCAACGAGGACAAGTCCCTCGCGCGGCGCGGGCAAGGTCAGCCGGTTCGGCCGCTCGTCCTGCTCCGGAGTGCCGCAACCGACGCGAAGGAGCGCGGCCTCCGCGTCGTCCCGCTGCCCGACGTCAGTCAGTTCGACCTCGAGAATTTGGCCGCCGACGCGGTCTTTGAGCTGGTCGCCCGTCCCTTCCGCGATTACGCGGCCGTGGTCGATCACCGCGATCTTGTCGGCGAGCTGATCCGCCTCTTCGAGGTACTGCGTCGTCAGCAGGATCGTCGTGCCGTCCCGGCGCAGGTCGCGGACGATCTCCCAGATCTCATTGCGACTCCGAGGATCGAGACCTGTCGTCGGCTCGTCGAGGAACAGCACACGTGGCTGCGTGAGCAGGCTGGACGCCAAGTCGAGCCGACGACGCATGCCGCCCGAGTATGTCTTCGCGGATCGGTCGGCGGCGTCAGCCAGCTCGAAACGCTCGAGCAACTCTGACGCGCGCCGACTCGCCACCGCGTGAGAAAGCCGGAACAGGCGCCCGAACATTTCGAGGTTCTGACGGCCGGTCAGCAGCTCGTCAACCGCTGCAAACTGACCGGTCAGGGCGAGTAGCTCACGCACGGTCGACGACTCTGCGACCACGTCGTGCCCGAGCAGCTCGGCCCGTCCGGCGTCCGGCTCGAGCAGCGTCGCCAGAATGCGGACGAGCGTCGTCTTGCCCGCGCCGTTCGGGCCGAGCAGGCCGAAAACCATGCCCTCCGGAACGTCGAGATCGACCCCGGCGAGTGCCGTGGTCGACTTGAATCGCTTCACGACACCCTTGACGTGGATCGCGGGTCGCAACGGCGTAGTCACGTGCCGGTTGTCGACCTCGACGTCCGAACCATTGCTGTTCAGACGCATCGCTCGACTCCGTGAACCGATGCGCAGGCGACCATCCGGCTGGCGGTAGTCAATCGTCGCATTCGAGCCCTCCGTCCGCCGATCCGGCGCCGTCAGGCGGCTTTCAGCAGCCGACTCGTCAATACGATATCGACGACGTCGGGGACTGTGTCGATCCGAGCCCAGTCGCGCTGCAGTTCGCAAGCCATCGAAACCCAGCCGATCGGCTGGGCGCCGGCCCGGACGACACGCTCGAGCCCGGCTCGGTGCGCTTCCGGTGAGGTCCCTCCGACGGCGTCCACCACCGGATACACCTCGAATCCCTCGCGCAACGCGTCAAGTGCGGGGAACGCCAGGCATACTTCGGTCCACAGCGCCGTCATGATCAATTTCTTGCGGCCGGTTGCTTCGACCGCGCGCCGGAACTCTTCGTTCTCCCATGAGTTGATCTCTGTCCGGTCGATCTCCGGGCTGTCCTCAAGAACCGCTCTGAGCTCGGGAATGGTTGGCGCCTGACCGCGTGTACTGACGCCGACAGTGGAGAGCACGACGGGCAGATTGAACGCCTTCGCCAGTCGCGCCACCGACACGATGTTGTCCGTGAGGACCTGATGGTCGATGGATGTGACGGTCTGGAACTGGCTCGGCTGGTAGTCGATGACAACCACCGCCGAGTTCTGTGGGGTGAGCAGGTGGTCGGTGACCGGGTCTCGTCCGGTTCCATTCCCGATTGATGAGGTCATGCTGCCAGCGTGGGCGGCCGGGCACCACGGCTACCCCAGGAGGACTCCCTGGCGCCGGGTGGTCTCTAGTTCGTAGCGTCCGATGCGTGCTCGGCGTCCACTGCGTCGGCAAGCCGGGACAGTAGCGGTGCCAGGACGTGAGTTTGCTCGGGCGTGAGGTGGTTGAGGGCGTTCTGCCGGACGCTCCGGAGGTGGTGCGGCCAGGCTCGCCGGAGCGTGGAGCGCCCGGTCTTCGTCAAGATCGCGAACGCCGTTCGGCCGTCGTCGGAACCTCGGCGGCGCTCGACGAGGTTGAGCTTGGACATGCCATCGATGACTCTGGTGATCCGGCTCTGCGACAGAGATGTGCGATCGGCCAAATCGGACATCCGAAGGCGTTTGCTCGGTGACTCCGACAGGTGCATGAGGACTGAATATTCCGTCGAACTCAACCCGCACGAACGCTGAAGATCCTCACCG
>DASXJI010000631.1:0-1508 GCA_036497495.1 Mycobacterium sp. | reverse complement strand
TCGCGCGCCTGGCTTTGTACGCCGCCGCATGCATGCTTATACCGACGGCGCTCGCCTTCGCCGCCGACTACCCGGCGCCCAAGGAAGGCGACTGGGTGGCGCGCGATTTCCGCTTCCATACCGGCGAGAGCTTGCCGGAAGTGCGCCTGCATTACCGCACCATCGGCGATCCACGCGGCGAGCCGGTGCTGCTGCTGCATGGCTATCCGCAGAGTGCGTCCTGCTGGCGACACCAGATCCCGGCTCTTGCCGAACATCACCGCGTGATCGCCGCCGACTGGCCCGGATTCGGGCGCGCGGAACCGCCGGACGCACCGCCCACCTACGACGCCGAGGTCGAGCGCGTCGGCGCGCTCGCCGATTCATTCGGTTTGGACCGTTTCAACCTCGTCGCGCACGACTACGGCGGATTCCTCGGCCTTGGCTATGTGCAGCGCCACCCGGAGCGCGTGATGCGGCTGGCGTTGCTGAACACCCGCGCGCACAACATCTTTCGGCCCTGGTTCTACCGCTTCTCGCTGGGCCAGCGGTGGGTTGCCGTCCACGCGCCCGCAATTTTTCGACGCCTACCACTGCGGCGGCTGCATCACGTTGCACTGCGCCCGTACCGCAAGCTGGGCTGCTTCGATGAGCGTCTGGAGGACGAGTACCTCGGCTGGATGGACACGCCGCGCGGCCGGCAGACCTTCGTCGACTTCTTCGCCAACTACTACGTGCGCGCGGTGCCCGGCCTCGCCACAGGACTTGGCCGGATCGGCTGCCCCACAGCGATCATCTGGGGTGATCGCGACCGCTACATCCCGTTTTCGACCGCGCGCGAACTGGCAGAGCGCATCCCGTACGCGACGCTGACCCAGCTGACCGGCGGCGATCACTACATCATGGAGGAGCGTCCGGACGAGGTGACCGCTGCGCTACAGGAACTGCTGGCACGACCGAGCGTCGTTGCCCTCGAGGTGGATTAGACGCTGCCCGCGGCGGCACCCTGTTCGACGGCGCTTCGAACCGCGTGGTCGTCACGACGTCCGACCAGATACCAGGTATGCATGACGCCCTTGCCCTTGACGTCGACCTTGCCGCGCTCCTCAAGCAGGAACGCATGGTTGAGGCGCTCATAGACGTCGTGTGGCACCTGAATTCGACCCTCGACATCGGTGGTCTCCATTCGCGCTGCGACGTTGACCGCGTCGCCCCACACGTCGTAGAAGAACTTGCGTGCGCCGACGACTCCGGCGACCACCGGCCCGGCGGCGAGGCCGATTCGCAGCGGCACTTCGCGTCCTTGCGGATCCTTCAAATCTACGACGGCCTCGGCCATGTCCAGCGCAAGACAGGCCAGCGCCTCGATGTGATCCTCGCGGGGCACCGGCACCCCGCTGACCACCATGTATGAGTCGCCGCTGGTCTTGACCTTTTCCAGGCCGTGACGGTCGACCAACGCGTCGAGGTCGGTGTAGAGGCGATCGAGGAACCGCACCAAGTCACTTGGGGTGGTGTCGCTGGCGCGC
>DASXJI010000630.1:0-2125 GCA_036497495.1 Mycobacterium sp. | reverse complement strand
GAAATAGCTTTACCGCGGTTTGGCGAACGCCAGCACCCGCACCTTGCTGCTCTGGCGTACCTCGCCGTCTTGGTTCAGGGTGTCGTAAGCGATGGTGACAAGTCCGCGGTTGGGACTCGACTTGGACGTGTGGACGTCGACGACTTCGCCTTCGACGTGGAGTCGATCTCCTGGTCTTGTCGCGGTAGGCCAGGCGACCTCACCGCTGGCGCCGATGATGCCGCGCGCCAGCGTAATTCCTGACGTGACGAGCAGGCGCATCGTGATGGCGGCGGTGTGCCAGCCGCTGCCCGCGAGCCCATGAAAGAATGTGTCTTGCGCGGTCTCGCCGCTCAGGTGAAACGGTTGGGGGTCCCACTTGGTTGCGAATTCGATGATGTCGTCGGCGGTGAGGTCGTAGACATCGGTACAGAATCGATGCCCGACGTGGATGTCCTCGAGCCAAAGCTCGCCCGTCATCGAACCCCTCCCGCCGATAAAACAGCTGGCTTTAACATGTTATAGTTAGCAAATTCAGTTCGCGAGGTGTTCAGGTTGTTAATTGCTGTCAGCCAGCCGACTAAAGACTGCTTAATAATCGCTTTGCGACAGTGCGCAGCCCCGCCATCACCGGCCCGTCCGGTTATCGTTGAATAACGTGACCACCACGGATCAACCGCTCGAGTCGCTGCTCGCGGCGATGGCGAAGGCACACATCCCGACAGAAAATCATCAATTCATCCGCCGAGTCACCGCCGCTATCGGCATCGTCGAATACCGCGCGGTCGTCAGTCCTGACAAGCCGTACATCGTGGCGAAGAGGCGCGACGGTCTGCCCGATCTGCACATCTACCACGGGTACACCACCGGCTTCATCACCGAACAAGAATGCGCCGGCGTCGCGGACAGCGGCGCCGGGCGCGGACCCAGTTCGCGAAAAGGCACCTGGTACGTCGAGCACCCGGAGAATCGGGTGCGCCTGGGCGGCAAGCGTTCCGGCGATGTTCGGCGCGAGGGAAAATTTTGCACATGCGGCATGCAGTTGTCGCTCACCGGAGTGTGCGTGAGCTGCGACTAATTCTGCTGTGGCTCAACGTAGTTGATGCGTTTTAGGGGACCCGCCTCCAGTCCTGGCAGTTGTGCGACTCGAAGGCCTTGACCCCCGTATTGATGTTCGCGAACATCGGACCGACAGAAGTGTTGGTCTGCAGGACATGGTCCTTGGCCGCATCGGGTGTGCTGTAGGTAAACCACGAACACATTGAGTCCTGAGTCGGCACGTTGTTAATCCACACTCCAAAGGCCGATCCAGACCCACCCGTGTGGTACAGGCCCGGTGCGATGTCGGGTCCGACGACGAAGACACCGTTTCCGGGGATCGGGTCGACCGGATCGGCGACCGCCGGCGGGGCCAGCGCGACCACCGCGATGCACACGGCCGACAAGCGAAGCAGTGGGCGCACGACTCTTCCTCCAAGCTGATGCCCCCCGTGGCAGCCTAGGCCCGAACGGTCCGGAGGCCAACGCCGAAGATTCCGCTTCCCCACGGTGGCAGGATGAGCCCATGAGCACTGGCATACTTCCCGACTTCAATCCCCAGGACCCGCTCGGCCTGGACACCTCACTGTCCGACGACGAGATCGCAGTGCGTGACACCGTCCGTCAGTTCTGCGCCGAGCACGTTATCCCGCACGTTGCGGAGTGGTTCGAGATCGGCGATCTCCCGGTCCGCGACCTGGCGAAGCACTTCGGTCAGCTCGGATTGCTCGGCATGCACCTGGAGGGTTACGGCTGCGGCGGGGCGTCGTCGGTGCACTACGGCCTGGCGTGTACCGAGCTGGAGGCCGCCGACTCCGGCATCCGGTCGATGGTCTCGGTGCAGGGCTCGCTGGCGATGTTCGCGATCTGGAATTTCGGGTCTGAGGAGCACAAGCAGGAGTGGCTGCCCGGGATGGCCAGCGGCGAACTGCTCGGCTGTTTCGGGCTGACCGAGCCCGACGTCGGATCCGATCCGGCCGCGATGAAAACCCGTGCGCGACGCGAAGGTTCGGATTGGGTGCTCAATGGCCGCAAGATGTGGATCACCAACGGGTCGGTCGCCGACGTCGCGGTCGTCTGGGCCACCACCGACGACGACGGGATCCGC
>DASXJI010000629.1:0-8079 GCA_036497495.1 Mycobacterium sp. | reverse complement strand
CGGCGCCGGATCTCGACGATCTTGCCGTCTTTGACGGCGATGTCGGCATCGAATCGGTCCGCGCCGGTTCCGTCGACGACGGTGCCGCCGGTGATTTTCAGGTCGAACACGATTACTCCCTTGTCTGCGCTGCCGCCCGCTACAGTGGCCAATGTAACACCGTTACAGAGGCTTCGGGAGTACTTCATGACGACCCACGCGGCGCCTGATCTACGGCGCGAAGATGCGATCGGTACGCCGCCGCGGCGGCCGACTCTGGTGCCCGCGGAGCGCTACTACTCCGCGGGGTTCGCGCAGCTCGAAGTCGAGCGGATGTGGCCTAACGTATGGCAGCTCGCCTGCACCGTCGACCATGTCGCCGAGCCGGGAGACTACTTCGAATACCGTTGCGGGCCTTACTCGGTCGTCATTGTGCGCACCGACGACGGCACGTTGCGCGCCTTCCAGAATGTATGCCGCCATCGCGGCAACTCGTTGTGCGCGGGAGCCGGTTCGGACTTGCGCGAGCTGCGTTGCGGTTATCACGGCTGGACGTGGGACCTGGCCGGCTCACTCAAGCGAGTCCCGAACCGCAAGGGGTTCGGCGCGTTGCCGATAGCTGAGCTTCCGTTGTTCGCGGTCCGGGTCGAGACCTGGGAGAGGCTGGTCTTCGTCAATCTCGATCCCGGTGCGCCGCCGCTTGCCGATTACCTCGAAGCGATGCCAGACGACATCGCTTGGCTTGGGCTCGGCGACTTCCGTTGCTACGCAACCATGACCGTCGAGGTCGACGCGAATTGGAAGACGATCGCCGACGGGTTCAGCGAGACGTACCACATCCAGACGCTGCACCCCGAGCTGCACAGGTGTATGGACGACATCTACGCACCGCAGGTCATTTGGGGACATACGGGCAAGTCCGAGCAGATCTACGGTGTGCCGAGTCCCCACCTCAAGCAACCGCTGAGCGATGCCGATGTCTGGGACGCCTATGTCCGTACGCAGGGCACGCTGATGGGTGTCGCCGACGGCACTCCGTTCCCGGCAGACCAATGTCAGCCCGGACAGTCGGTCGCGGAGGTGATCGCCGATCGGACAAGAGCTTTCGCCGCCGGGCGCGGTGTCGATTTGGGCTGGGCCAGTACCGATCAGGTGCTGCGGCTACACCAGTACAACATTTTTCCCAACATGACATTGCTGGCCAACGCCGATCACCTCACCGTGATGACCTCCCATCCAGGGCCCGATCCCGACCACGGCGAGCTGGTGATGATGTTGTGGACGCGCATGCCGCCCGGCGCTGCGCGGTGCCGCCCCGCCGATGTTCGGATGACCGCCGACGAAGCTGAGCCGGGCCTGGTTCTCACCCAGGATATTTCGGTGCTGGCCGGGCTTCAGCGTGGTCTGCACCAACCCGGGTTCACGCACCTGACACTGTCCAACGAGGAGCGGCGTGTGATCAATCTGCACCGCAATCTCGAACGCTATCTCGACCTACCGGAGTCGGAGCGGATGACAGGAGGTGAGACAGCTGACGCAACCGGTTAGCGCGCAGACGATCCTGGACACTGCCGCGGGCCTGATCGAACGGCAGGGAGTGGAGGCATTCACCATGCGGGGCCTCGCCGAAGAACTCGGGGTGGCCGCCACCTCAATCTACTGGCATGTCGGCGGTCGCGACAAACTCTTCGACAGCCTGATCGACCGACTGCTCAGCGAGATGGCACATCTGCCCATCACCGGTGAGACCCCGGTGGAACGTATTGTGTCTCTTGCCCGCTCGCAACGCAGGGTCCTGATCGACCGACAACACCTGCTGGCCATCGCCCACGAACGCGACCGAACGCCCACCCTGTTTCTGCCCATTCAGCAGACACTGGCCGCCTTGCTTGCGGAGGTGGGCGTGACCGGAACCGATGCCGCACTTGTCCTGCGAGCGGTACAGGTCCACGTCATCTCGTCCGCGGTGATGCAGTTCTCTGCGGTTCGGGGTGCAAAACACGAAGAAGAGGATCCCTCGCTATGGGACGACGAATGGCCCGATCAGGCCCTGGTGCAGGCGCTTCAGTCCCCCACTGACTACGACGCCGTCTTCGAATTCGGCCTCAACGCGCTGCTCGCGACACTGCAGAACTAGTTGTCCAGCAGGAAATCCGCCACGATCCCGGCCATGTCGTCGATCGCCGCACGCGGAATCACTTCGAACCCATGGGTGCTCAGTGTGGGCAGGCAGAGCAGTCCCGCGCGTGGTGTCAGCCCGCTGGCCTTGGAGTGCGAAGCGTCAGACATGAATGCACCCAGCGTCGCCGGCTGCGGCGACAGCCCGCGCGCGGTGGCGATCCCCATCAGCCGGTCGGCGACGTCTTTGTCGTACACGCACAACGCGTCGCTGTAGCCGACAATCGGACCGCCGGTGACGGTGGTCGCGTACTCCCGCTCAGTCGGCCCAACGTCCAGGGCGATCGTGAGAGTCCCGGGCAGCGTGGCGCTGGCGTACGAGCCGCCCACTCCGCCGATCTCCTCGTTGGTGGTGAAAACGAGATACACGTCTTCGGCGGGTCGTCGTCGTCGCTCGTGCAGCAGGCGTGCGGCATCCAATAACGCGGTCACTGCGGCGCGATCGTCCAAAAAGTAGGCGCCGATGTAGCTTCCGAACTCGACGAGGTCTCGCTTGCTGCGATCGACACACACCCGAGTGCCGGCGTGCACCCCGGCGGCAGCCAGCTCTTCGGGTGTGCGCCCGGTGAAGACGTAGACGTGTTGCCAATCCAGCGCGCGATCGCCTTGGTCAGGTTTCGTCTCCCAGATCCGCGGGCTCTCCTGGGTGGTGTGCTCGGACCCCAGCGTGAGCACGGCGGTCAGCGTCTGGTGATCGCCCAGCAGGGCGACCGGACCGAGCCCGAAATTGCCCGGGTACATCACGCCGAGCTGTGTCATATGCAGTGTGCCGTCGGCCTCGACACGCTTGACGAGCATGGATAGCTCGTCCATGTGCGCCATCACGCGAGTCGCGGACCCGC
The DNA here is from genome assembly GCA_036497495.1 of Mycobacterium sp. Lineage (GTDB taxonomy): Bacteria > Actinomycetota > Actinomycetes > Mycobacteriales > Mycobacteriaceae > Mycobacterium. The sequence goes on along the minus strand of DASXJI010000629.1, from coordinate 5,080 downwards.
CGGCGATCGAGGCCGTCCGGTGTCGATGGTCGCGCGACTCTGAGGTGTTCGCGCCATCGTCGGCACCGATGTAGCCGATCAGGTTGCCGGCGTCGTCGGTCCACATGTCGTCGACTAACGGTTGCAGCTCGCGGGCACAGACCGTGCGCACCGCATCCTCCTGACCACACGGTCCGTACGTCCACAGCAGTTCTTGCAAGAGACTTTCGGTCGGATCGAGGTCGCGTTGCCCCATCGGTTCCCCTCCCGTCTTTGCCAACCGTAGCGATCGGCTTCACCGATAACACTGGTTTGCGGGCACATCGGAAGTGGTAGCCGCAATGTTGACGTTGCGCGATGCTAAACCCAAGGGTCGACGATGGGAAAGCCGAGGGATCACAGTGAACGAAGAGCAGCTCAAAGAGATGGGTTCACGCCGTGGCTTTATTGCCGCACTGGATCAAAGCGGCGGCAGCACCCCCAAAGCGCTGGCGCTCTATGGAATACCCGAGGCCTCATATGGCAACGAGGGCCAGATGTTCGACCTCATGCATGAGGCGCGCGCGCGGCTGATCGAGAGTCCAAGCTTCACCGGCGACAAGATCCTGGCAACCATTCTGTTTGAGCAGACGATGGATCGGACCATCTACGGCGAGGACACCGTCGCCTTTCTGTGGAAGCAGAAGCACATCGTGCCGTTCGTCAAGGTCGATCAGGGGCTTGCCGACGTGCAGTACGGCGTCCAGCTGATGAAGCCGATGACGAAACTCGATTCGCTGCTCGAGCGTGCCGTCGAAAAAGGCGTCTTCGGCACCAAAATGCGCTCATTCATCCAGAACCCCAACGACGGCGGCATCAAGGCGATCGTCGACCAGCAGTTCGACAGCGCCGAGACAATCGCTCAGCACGACCTGATGCCGATCCTGGAACCCGAGGTCAGCATCAAATGTACCAACAAGCCCACTGCGGATCGGCTGCTGATGGAAGCAATACATTCGAAACTCGATGAGCTTCCACAGGATCGGCAAGTCATGCTCAAGCTGACGCTGCCGGACGAGAACAATCTGTATGCCCCGCTGATCGAGCATCCCCGCGTACTGCGGGTGGTGGCCTTGTCCGGCGGCTACAGCCTTGAGCAAAGCTCCGACAAGCTGGCCCACAATCACCGCCTGATCGCGAGCTTTTCGCGGGCCCTGACTGAAGGCCTCACCGTGGACCAGACCGATGCCGAATTCGACCAGAAGCTCAAGGCGAACATCGACGAAATCTATGACGCCTCGGTCACCTGACCGGGCCGGCGACACCCCCTGCCAGGCTTTCAATAAACTGCCCGTCAATGCTGGAAGTCCGCCACGAGCCCACGCTCCAACCCGGACCCTGTGCCTCGCATCGGGTGGTCAGCAACTGGCCCTATCCCTGGAGCAGCGGGCCATCCATTCGTACCGCGAACACGAAGTGGCGCAATACTTCTCGACCCACGAAATGGCCGAGCTGACGCAGCTGCCGGCCCAGTTCACCGAATGGGACTCCGAAGGCGACCTGCTGCACCGCGGCGTCGCCTAGATTCTCAGCGATTGGTGGCTTCCAGAAAGCGTCCCGCTTGCAGCTCCGTGCCGAAGCCGGGCACGAATTCGCCTTCGGCGTAGACGATCTGGCCGCCGACGATGGTGGCGCTGACGAGAGCGTCGTTGCGGTTCACCATGCGCTTGACGCTCGGCGCGCCGGGGTAGGGCTGTTCGGCGTAGGCAGCGCTTGACCCGTCGAATCCGCCAGGATTGACGATGGCGATGTCCGCGCGTTTGCCATTGCGAAGGTATCCGGCGTCGAGGCCGTACCAGTCGGCGAGCTCACCGGTCAGGCGGCGGACCGCGGTCTCCACGGGCAGCGATCGACGATGGTGAACGCGCTCGAGCATGCGGAGTCCGCTGTTGTAGAACGCCATGTTTCGCAGATGCGCCCCGGAGTCCGAGAAGCCGATCTGAACGTTGGGCGACCGCTGCATCCGGTCCAGCACGTCCGCGCGGTCGTTGGCGACGACGGTGCGCCAGCGCAGCTTTGGGCCGTGCTCGACGGTCAAGTCCAGAAGAGCGTCTGCGGGTTCGATTCCGCGCGTAGCAGCCACATCGGCGAACGATTGTCCAACGACGCCCGCGTCAGGGCAGGAGACGATTTCGGCGTCGGACAGATCGCGACTCCACACCCGCGGACCGAATTGTTTCGTCAGGTCTTTACGGAATTGACGGCGGTACGACTGGTCGTCGAGCAGCCGTCCGCGACTCACTTCGTCGCGGAAGTTCAGCGCGGCCGAGCCCGAACCGAACTCCTCGAAAACGACGAGATCGACTCCGTCGGCGTACATTTCGAACGGCACGGGCAGGTGCTGCCAACGGAAGTCACCGCCGGCCCGGTTGGTGAGGTCGGCAGCCAGCAAGGTCAGTTTTGCCGCCCGCCGATCGGCCTTGACATCAGCCGCGGCTATCAACGTGGTCTTCAACGGTCGCCGGAATCTGCGGCCGATGCTTTCAGCGAGGTAGCGGGAGATTTCCGCCTGCCGGGCCAGGTTCGGGGTGCTCTGGTGCACTCGGCCGCGTCGGCGCAGCACGTGGTTGAGAGCGTGGAATTCCGACCACTTCGCATAGGTCGAGGGCAGTTGTCGTGCCGGGTAGCGAGTTCCCTCGAGCTTGGAAAAGGAGCTGCGCAGGGTGGACAGTCCGAGGAAACCGGCGTCTAGGGCATCGGAGAGCATCTGCTGCATCTGATCGAGTTCAGCGCGGGTCGGGCGGTAGTCGGCATCGACCGACCGGCCCAGTCCCAGCACCGAGGCGCGGATGTCGGAGTGCCCGATGAATGCCGCCACGTTCGCCCCGAGCGGCAACGAATCCAGCGCCTTGACGTATTCAGCCGGCGTACTCCAGGTTTTGTTTTCCTTGATCGCGTCGTGGACGATCTGCCACGGTAACGCCTCGACGCGCGCGAACATGTCGGCGCAATCGTCGGCGTCGCTGTAGATGGTCGACAGCGAGCAGTTACCGAAAACCACACAGGTGGTCCCGTGCCGGACGGACTCACCGAGTCCGGGGCTTAGCAGAACCTCGGCGTCGTAGTGCGTGTGCACGTCGATCAGGCCGGGCAGCACCCATTGCCCAGAAGCATCGACAGTGCGCACGCCCTCGGGCAGACCTTGACCGATCGCGGCCACTTTCCCGTCGCAGACTCCGACGTCGGCAGTGGTCGGCGCCGCACCGGTTCCGTCGAACACCGTGCCGCCACGGATCACCACGTCAAAGTTCGTCATTCCAAACCCGCCTTTCGATACTGCCTAGTATCGACTCGATACCGTCGAGTATGCTTTCGTCTATGTCGTCTGTCAAGCCAACGCGAACCCGCCCTACCCGGAGCGAGGTACGGGACCGGATCTTGGATGCAGCCTCGAGAGTTTTCGCCGCCGAGGGCTTCGCCGGCGCCACTATCGACGCGATCGGTCAGGCCGCGGGATTCACCAAAGGCGCGGTGTACTCGAACTTCGGATCCAAAGACGAATTGTTCCTGGCCTTGCTCGACCGCGAGTTCGAGCTTCGTGGCGAGCAGATCGCCACGGCCCTGGAAAGCGGCGGCGACACCGCTGCGGCTGCGCAGTCATTGAGCCGGTCGGTGCTTGACTCGGTTCACGGCCACGCCGACTACTACGTCCTGTTCGTCGAGTACTGGCTGCGTGCCGTGCGCGATCCCGAGCTGCGCGAGCGCCTGATCGCACGTCGTCATGCCGCCGCCGCTGACCAGGCGCACAACATCGTCCAATCGACCGCCACCGCGCCGTCCGGTAAGCGATTGGCCGATCTCGCCCAGCTCGTCGTCACCATCAACTTGGGGATCGCGATGGAGGAAGTCCTCCGCCCGGGGACCATCGACCCGGACCTGCTCGCGAATTTGATCACCGGCCTCCTGGATTCTGTTGCGGTCCAATGCGATTAGGAGCGATACGTGGACGCACAGGATGAGACGGCCTCGCCTGCGGTAATCACCGCGACCGGACTGGGGGTCGACGGCGAGCACGGGCCGCTGTTCTCCGGTATCGACCTGGCACTCACGGCGGGCTTTCACGCCGTTCAGATGCCCGGTGGGCCGGGACAAACCACGCTGCTGATGACGCTGGCGGGTCGCTTCAAACCCACCCACGGCACGCTGAACGTCCTCGGCGATACGACGCCGCGAGCGATTCGCCGACACTGCGCGATTGCGGCGTTTTCCGATATCGACGAGTTGGAGGAATCGGTGACCGTGCAGACGGTGCTTGCCGAGCAGTGGCGGTGGCTGGCACCGTGGTATGCGCGGACCCCTCGGGAAGCCGGCCGGTCCCAGTTGACCGAGGTGTTCGGCGACACTCCCGCACCGGCTCCCGGCACCTACATCGTCGAATTGTCCGATCTAGAACTGTTTTTGCTGCGGATCACTCTGGCGACGCTATCGAACCGTCCAATTCTGGTAGTCGGCGATCTCGAGCAGGTACGCGACAACGCGCGCCGCACGATCGCCGTACAGCGACTGGGCGCCCTGACCGCGCAATGCACCGTTGTCGTCGGAGTGACCAACCCGCTCGGCACCGACGCGCCGGACCACGAACTACACGATCACCGCATCCTGACCGAAGGGGACTGACGATGCTGGCTGGACTCGCATTCGGCTCGGAAATCAAACGTTTCGGCCGCAGCCGAATGACGCGGGTGGCGATCGTCGTGTTGATGCTGCTACCTCTGGTCTACGGGGCCCTGTACCTGTGGGCATTCTGGGACCCGTTCGGCCATGTCAACAAAATGCCCGTGGCACTGGTCAACTCAGATCGTGGCGCCGTCGTATCTGGCCAGCAGTTCAACGCGGGCAACGAGATCGCCAAAAGCCTCACCGCCGACGGCAGTCTGGACTGGCATGTGGTCAGCCCCGCGGAAGCGCACAACGGCGTCGAGCACGGCAAGTACTACTTCATGGTCGAGCTGCCACCGGATTTCAGTGCGGCGATCGCGTCGCCGGTGACCGGGCAGCCGAAAAAGGCCAACCTGATCGCCATCTACAACGACGCCAACAACTACATCTCGACCAGCATCGG
>DASXJI010000628.1:0-6630 GCA_036497495.1 Mycobacterium sp. | reverse complement strand
AATGTACGGCTTGCCGTTCATCGCTTTCACCTCGGGGATGTAGCCGTTGGCTATGACGGCGGGATCTTCGTGCAACTCACTGGTCTTCTGCAGGACGGCCCAAGCGCCCGAGAGTGGCTTAAGGATCTCGCGCCACTGGTCAACGGTCTTCGAGGCGAACTCCTCGTCCATGATGTCGATGAGTTCGCCGCGGTTCTCGAAACGTGAATGACCCTCGGCGAAGCGTTCGTCGGTGATCAGGTCGGTACGACCGATAACCGTCATGAACTCGGGGTAGAACTTGTCGCCCTGCAGCATCATCAGCGTGATGTAGCGGTCGTCCTTGGTCTTGTAGTTGCCGACCAGCGGGTTGGGCATCTCGCGGTGAGTGAAAGTCGGGATCGGGTCGCCACCGTAGAGGTTCGCCGCGGTTACCTGCGGGGTCATTGCCCACGCCGCAAGACCGAGTAGCGAGACGTCCACGATCGAGGTCTCACCGGTCGCCTTGCGTTTGTACAGCGCAGCGGCGATCCCGCCGGCAATCGTCAACCCGCCCATCAGGTCACCGAACGCCGGAGTCTGCATGACCGGCTCCGGAATATCGCGGGTCAGCGCGTCGGCGATGCCGCCGCGTGACCAGAAGGAAACACCGTCATAGCCCGGCCGGTCGGCGTCGGGACCTTCCGGGCCGTAACCGGATCCGCGTACGTAGATGATGTCGGGGTTGGCGGCGCGGATCTGCTCGACGCCGATGCCGAAACGGTCGCGCCGGCTCGGCAGGTAGCTGGTGAGGAACACGTCACTGCTCTTGGCGAGCTCGTGCACGACTTCTTGCCCGCCCGGCTTCAACAGGTCGATGCCGATGGATTTCTTTCCGCGGTTGGGCATTTCAATCATGTAGTTGACAGCAGTCGGACCACCCGGAATGAGGCCCATGGTGACCAGGCCGCGTTGCGGATCGCCGCCTTCGCGTGGCTCGACCTTGATCACGTCCGCTCCCCACTCGGCGAGCACCGCACCGGCTGCGGGGACGAACGTCCAAGCCGCGACTTCCAAGATGCGAATACCGGCAAGTGGTTTGGCGTCGGTCATAACGAGTCCTCCTGTATCACGGTCATTTTCGGACTATTCGCCGATCAGCCCGAATCGGCGGTAAGCGGCGCGGATGTCTATACGCGCCTGCTCAGGCAACTTAGCCTGCGGCGGGCGGGATTCCGGGTACGAGCCGACCGGCAGCCCGATCACCGACGCGGCGTATTTGAACGCACCGCCCCAGTGGGTGAAGTAGTCGGGCCGCCCGGGGTAGCGAGTGAACCAGCCCCGCATGTCGAGCTCGAACTGGTCGAGCCCCGACTCCTGCGCGTAATCCATTGCCTCGACCAACTTCTCATTCCAGACCAAGTCCCAATACTCGGACAGGGCGCGCTTCTTGGGTGTCTCGAAGAGGTAGCCGGCGGTACCCAGCTGCCCGGGGCCGACGATGCCCGATTTCAGCCAGCCGGCCCGGTACACCGTCGTATCGCACTCCCAGATCACCAGATCCGGTGCCAGCTCGTGCAGGAAGCGGCTCTGATGCGGTCGGAACGATCCCTCTTTTGTGGCGCATACCGCGGGGATCTCCTCGACTATGCGCGCGCCCTCTTGAGCGGACAGCACGTATCCCGAACTGGGCGAGTTGAACATTCCCAGTGCGATGTCGGTGCGGTCGGCGACGTATTTGAAGTAGTTCAAAACCCCTTCGCCACCGTGTAATTCCATCATCGGCGTCTGAATGTAGACAATGTCGGCGCCCGCATCCTGGGCATGCTGGGTGAGCTCCAGGCAGTCCTTGGCCGACATCGCCGCAGTGCACGATTGGACGATCACGTCCGGGTCGATGCCGCGGGCCTCGTCAATGGCGACTTCCAGCAGCTTCTTTCGTTCCGAGATGGTCAGCGACCAGAATTCCGATAGACCGCTTGTTACCCACAGCATGGGGTGCCCGAGCGTGCCCACGCAGTGCCGGACCAGGGTGCGGTAGGCGTCCCAGTCGATGTCGTCGCCGTCGCGGCCGCTGAACGGGGTGTACAGCGAGTCGCCGATGCCGTGCAATGCATTGCGCGCCCACTGACGAGCATCCTTGGCATTAGCCATTATTCACTCCTTGAACTAGCCGACGATCTCGAAGACCGCTGCGGCCGACGTCACCGCCTTGTCGGCGTTGCCCTCGTCGTGCAGCAACATGCGGACACCCACCTTGCCCGAACCGCCGACGTGCGCGGTGCCATCCACCCGGAACGGCCCGATCTTGCCGCGCGACATGAACATCACGTGCCAACTCACCACCTGCAGCTTGCGAGTTCCGGCCGCGGCGGCGGCCAGATCGATCGCGGCGGTTTCGAGCACCACGTGCTGCGGTCCGATGTGCAGCGCCGCGTCCGGTGAGGCCAGCTCCATACTGAGGGCCGGCAGCTGCCAGTGGCCGTCGGGCCGTCTGGATGCGCCGAACGCCTGCCACATCGGCGGCAGGTCGGGCGAATCCTCGATCACCAGCTCGGTGCCCGAAACATCCATCTTTCCAAGGCCTTCCGGCGGGACACCGATGATAGCGCCCTGGCCTTCGTTGAAGGCGATGACCCGATCCGGGTTGTCGGCGTCGACGATCTTGCATCGCCCGTAACCCATCATCCGGCCCTGGTGCACGTTGCCGGAGTCGACGATCTCGACCCTTTTCACGTCGTACCCGGGGTCGACGATCTGCACCGAGGCGATCACCGGGTTGGGCACCGCGACCATGTCGGTCTGGCAACCTTCGGGCGAGGCGATGGCCAATGGCGCCACCATGATTCCGCCCGCCTCGTTGCGCATGTCGCGACGGATGACGACGGTGTCGTCGGTGTCGCCGACGTTCATCGACGTGTGATTGCGCCCGATGTAGCGGTAGCTCAGCAGCCCCGTCCAGCGTTTGTACAGCTCGTCCCGGTAGGCGTCCGCGTCGCCCAGAAACTCCCTGATGTCTTGCAGTGGCCCGGTCAATCGCGTCGTCCCTCCTGAGCGGAAAGTTGAGCGAACGCTCAGCTAGGACTTTACGGCTGCCCCTGCCAATGTAAAGGCCTTATCGCTGATCTACTGCGGGTCGAACAGTACCGGCACCGAGGTCGGCGAGCGGAACACCTGTCCGCGAACGTGCGGGTCGTCGGCGTCGGGGTCCAGCCTCAGGTTGGGCAGCCGATCCAGTAGGAGGTTGATGGCGGTGCGCATTTCCAGCCGGGCCAGGTGCATGCCGAGGCAGACGTGGACGCCATGGCCCCAGCCCAGATTTGCCCGAGCCTCCCGGTGGATGTTGAACGTGTCGGGGTCGGGGTAGCGATCTTCTTGGCGGTTCGCCGAACCGAGCATCGGCATCACGGTCGCACCGGCCGGGATCGACACCCCACCAAGTTCAGTGTCGCGGGTCGCTACCCGGGTAATGGTCAGCAGCGGGGGTTCCCACCGCACGCCCTCCTCGATCGCCTGCGGGAGCAGCGACCGGTCCGCGCGGATCGCGTCCAACTGTTGCGGGTCCGACAACAGTCCGAGCAGCAGGCTGCCCAGCGACCGGTAGGTCGTCTCCACGCCGGCGGGCAGCAGCAGCCGCAGGAACGAGAAGATCTCCTCGTCGGCCAGCTTCTCCCCGTCGATCTCGGCGGCACCGAGCGCGCTGATCAAATCGTCCTTCGGCTCGGCGCGACGCGCCTCGAGGATCGGTGCGAAGTAGTCGCACAGGGCAGCCGAGGCCGCCAGCCCGCGTTCGGGATTCATCAGCCAGCTCAGCAGCGAGATCGACCACCGCTGGAACTGTGGGTAATCCTTCTCCGGCAGCCCGAGCAGGCCCGCGATGATCTGACTGGGGTAGTCGAAGGTGAACTCCTTCACCAGATCTGCTTTGCCGTTTGGCGCGAAGTTGTCGATCAGGCTGTTCGCCACCCGACCGACCAGCTCGTCTTGCCAGCGCGCCAAGGACTTCTGCGAGAACGCTTTCGATACCAGCGAGCGCAGCCGCCCGTGGATCGGCTCGTCCATCCCCAGCATCACGCCTTCGCCGAGTACCGGACCGAAAGCCGCGATGACGGCCGATGACGAGAACGTCTCGTTGTCGCGCAGCATCTGTTGGACGTCCTCGTGGCGGTACACGATGAACATCGGCAGAGATTCCTCATGCGGAAGCGCGCCCGACGTCTCGAGTCGCTGCACCGGGTCCTCGCGGCGCAGTCGTGCCAGCTCGGTGTAGGGGTCGCGTACGTCGCCTGAGATCGCGTCGTCGAAAGCGCCGAAGTCTTCCAGGTCGTCGAAAATCTGTTCCATGCTTATTTCCTCAGTTCCCTTCAGTTCCCTGGCGGCGCTTGGCCGCCATCGTCGCGAGGCGTTGTAACACTGGCTGCGGAATGACTTTCGTCGCGAAAACCATCACGCTCTGGGCGGTCGTCAACGGCCACGCCCCGTCCCGCATCGAGCCCTGCTTGGGTATGCCCAGCACGACCCGCGACATGTGGTGCATGCCGATGGCAGGAAGAATCCGGCTGGACACCAACAACATCGACGCGTCAGGTCCCACACCTCGCCGACGGAACGACCCGGTGTCGGCCAGCGCCTTGACCACTCCATCGGTGAACTTCTCCGGCGACCTGGCCATCCGCATCGCGAACCGCCCACGGCTGTTCATGGTGTTGTGCAGCCGCGCGTACGGACCGCTGAAGTCGCGATCGTCAGTGGTGCCCGCATCGGTGATGATCTCGGTGTCGTAGGTTCCGGCCACCAACACGGTGACGCCGAGTCCGAACGGCGCGATCTCGGCCGCCATCGACTCACCCCACCGCTCGAGTGCGCCCTTGGCCGCCGAGTACGGTGCGGTGGCCGGCTGACCGCGTACACCGGCCGCGCTGGATACCATCACGATGCGCCCTTCGCCCGCTGCGCGCATCGACGGCAGCAGAGCTTGAGTGAGCGCAACGGGCCCAAGAACGCTGGTGGCAAACAGTCTCTGCCACAACGCCATATCGGTCTCTTCCACCATTCCCGCAGCGGAGATCCCTGCGTTGTGCACAACCGCGAACGGTGTGCCCACGGCTTCGCCGATGGTCTTGGCGGCTGCAGTGACCGATGCGTGGTCCGTCAGGTCGAGCTGAACGCCGATCAACCGATCGTCGTCGACCGCAGCGCCAGTCGCCTCGCGCAACTGCGCCATGCCCGGCTCCGGCGTGCGCATGGCCGCGACCACGCGCCATCCCTCGCGATACAGGCGCGCAGCCGTTGCGAACCCGAGTCCCCGGGAAGCGCCGGTGATGACGACGCTGCGAGCCTCAGCCATTCTTGCTCGCGCACGCGCCCTGACCCGGTGGTGGCCCTTCGACGTGCGGCCGGCCGTTCGGCTCTCCACTGGCCCATGTCGACCAGATACCCACCGAGTACGGACCCTGCGCACCGGCTTTCTCGTAATAGCCTTGCGGGTCATACACTTTGGCTTCGGGGTACGGCCACGGGCAGGCCACCGAGGTGGCGGCGTGGCTGACTTTGATAACCCAGAACCACGCGCCGTAGGCGAAGTAGGAGACGTTGATGATCGCGAACATCACCAGGAACGTGCCAAGCACCGGTCGCGTCGGGAATAGCTTCGCCTTGGCGGCAAGCTTTTCCGCCACCGACTTACCGGTGTCGTCGCGGTGACACAGAATCGCGGCCGGCACCATCACGAAGCACACCGAGAAGGACTCCCAGATCAGCGGGAACTGGAACGTGGTGCCGGTGAATATCGATCCCCACGGAATCACCTGCGAGTAGATGTACATGCCGCTGTGCACCAACTGAATCTCGAGCCAGGCGTCGAAGAGGAAGCCGATCGCCAGGGTGAGCAGCCCCAGGCTGACCAACGGGTGCCGCGAAACATAGCTTGTGGGGCCGTATTTCGCCTGCAGCTTACGCAGGATCCACACCGCCGGGAAGTAGGGGCCGAAGTAGAACATCACGTAGCCGAACACCACGAAGGGTTCGACAGTCGGCGACAGCGACACCAGCGGCCAGGATTCCGGCCAGTGGATGAGGTCGGGGTTGTAGACCGCGAACGGCGACCAGTTCATGATCGGGTCTTGCCACACGATCAGCGTGGTGCACAGGAACATCAACATCACCGGGCTGCCCGGATTGCGGCGCCAGCCCCTGATGAACACGATCAGCAGGATGAGTAGCGACACGACCGTGGCCGCGTCGAGGAAGCCGATGTAGTCCAGCCCGAAGATGAACTTCACCGGGCGCGGCCGGCCGTGCACGTTCGGGTTGGCGACGCGCGGGTCGAGTACCCAGCGGCGATTCGCGATGAAGAACAACGCGAAAGCGGCCAGCGCGGCACCGGCGATCCAGCCGCCCCAGCCGCGCTTTTGTCCGGGCGGCGGGGCCGAATCCTTGCCCGCGGCAAGCGGTGTCGATTGATCCGTGCTCATTTCTTCCTCACCCTTCTTCTCCGAAGCGGTCGACGAGGTGCGAGTTGACGCCATCGGAGTCCAGGGTGCGGGCGACCAGGTAGCCGGCGCCCATCCAGGCGCGGCGGGTCCACTTGCCGAACGACACTCGGGTCCCGGGTGCGCCGGCAGCGGCGGGCATCATCTTCACCCGCTCCAACGCCTCTTTGAGCCCGCGCGG
>DASXJI010000627.1:0-11216 GCA_036497495.1 Mycobacterium sp. | reverse complement strand
GATGCGAGGGCGGCTTCCAGCCCAAGCTTCAGTGCGTCGTGACAGCGTTGAGCGGGGCTGCGGTCATCGCGTGCCTCGAGACTTTCGTCAGGCTGGTGACGGCCCGGTCGCACCGCGGCCTCGATGGCCTCGAAGTACGCGCGGGCCACCGGGTCGAGCAAGCCGGACAGCCGCGACATGCCGTCAGGCCCTTGCTGGCCGAGGTGCAACCCTCGGCGACGGGCCCGGTCCTCATCGCTGAACAGGCCATCGGGATTGAGGTAGTCGGCGATGCGCTCGCCCAACTTCACGACGATCCCCGCATCGACGCTTTTCGCGTGCTCGACCAGTGTGCGCTCGGCCGCAGTCGTGTCGGTGGGTGATACGCACCCCGGCAGCACGTCGATCGCTCGGCATATCGCTCGGATGTGGTCGTCGCCGAGGATGCCGTCCTCCACGGCGGACGCCAGCTCCGGCAATTCCGGTGACAGTGGTGGGCCGGTCAACGACCGGCGCGGTCGGATGCGAACCGCGAGCTTGAACCGTCGGGTGATTTCGTTGGGTGTGACGCGCAGTCGCTTCCACAGCACCGATCGCATCTGCGGTATGGATCCGGTGTCGTCCGGCGGGTCGGCGATCTCCGCGAAAATGCGGTACATCAGGCCTCGGTTGACACGCTCCTGGGTCTCCAATCGCGCGGCGACGTCAACGCGAAACCTGTTGCCCACCACGTCCGACGGCGTATCGCGCAACAGGTTCTGGGCGGCATCGATCGCATCGAGAGCGGAATTGATCCGTTCTCGAGCTTCGTCGGCGCCGATCGCTGAACCCATACCTCGACGCTACGAATCAGCCCGACAACCCTGGCCTCAGCACATGGCGCAAAGCCCGACCTGTGGATCAAACGACAACTGTGGACAACATGTCACGCCTCTTCAGGCGACGAAGCTGACGGTTACCCCACACAGCCTCGTACTGCGAGTACGTGCATCCGCGGCGCGCAGATCCACAGCGCATACCCCGTCACCGCGGTCGTCACCGGGTGGGACGAAGCGCAGCACACCTTCCTCGAGGTGTACGTGATACTCGTCGCCGATTGCGGTCACCGCACCCCCGATCAACGCGGCCCACCTCTCGGCCGTACTGGCTGGGTGCTCGGATTGCATCGCCACGCCGACCATGTCGGTGACGACGCGGGTTGTGATGTGGTGGCGCCAGTCGGGTCCAGCCCAGCCCCAGTCATCCCATTGGTCGGATTGGTCGACCGACAGAATCGCAGCGCCGACGTCCTTCGGGTGCAAGTGTATGCCGGTGATGTCCGGCCGGGCCGCGGTGAAAACGACTCGTACATTGTGGGTTTCAATACGTCGCCTCATCTCATCGAGATCGTCGACCTGGAGAATAACCATGTACCCGCCATCGCCCTTGCGCTTGTCGAGCTGACGGCCCGCGGCTGTACCTGCCCGCACCGGTGAGACCACTTCGAGTAGCTTGTCTCCGATAGGAAAGAGCGCGTTTTTGAGACCGAACACCCCGACATCGGGGTCTCGGTAGCACAGCTCTACGCCGAGTTCTTCGATGATGCCGGCCTCCACCGGCGCCAGATCGGCGGCTACCAAAGCCACCTGTCGAAGTCTCACTCGCATATCCGCGTCCTTTGGATGGGGTTGCTCACAATTATTAGCAGACGGCGGCTAATGTCTCGATGGGCTTTGGTAATCGGTTGAAGCGCGACATCTTTGGGCTGTCAACTGTGGACAACTCACACGCTGGCGCGGCCGATCGCGTGGACAGCCTCGGCGAGCGCATCGGCCAGCGGGCCGATGTCGTCGATGTCGATGCTGGAGACGGTGATCCGTATCCCCGGCGGAGTTGCGATCCGGAATCGTGTTCCCGGCGCCGCGGCCCAGCCCGCGCTCAACAGCCGGGTGATCGCCACCGTTTCGTCCGGCACCGGAATCCAGACGTTGAGGCCGGACCGGCCGCGAGATGCCACACCGCGATCGGCCAGCGCCGCGTGCAGCAGCTCACGCTTGCGGGTGTAGGCGCTTTCGGCCTCGTGCACTCTGCGGGTGGCGGCCTTGTCGCGCCACAAGTCGACCGCGACGTCTTGCAGCAGGTGGCTGATCCAGCCCGGTCCCAACCGCAACCGCCCGTGGACGCGCTCAACCGTGCGTCGATCACCGGCCAGCAGAGCGAGTCTCAGGTCCGGCCCGTATGCCTTGGCCGCCGACCGCACGAACGCCCAGTTTCGGGTGGCGCCGGCCAGGGTGTGCAACGGTGCGCCGGCGATGCCCGCGCAATGATCGTCTTCGACGAGCAACACGTCGTCGTGGTCAACGAGTAACGCGCGCAACTCCTTTGACCGCGCCGCGGAGACGGCGGCACCGGTCGGGTTCTGGGCACGCGTGGTCACCACGATCGCGCGCACCCCGCGGGTCAGCGCGCGGGCGACGTCGGCGGTCAGCGGCCCGTCGTCGTCGACTCCGATCGGCGCCGCCGGAAAGCCCAGCGCGGCAAGCAGATCCAGCAGGTTAGCCCAGCCGGGATCTTCGACCGCCACGCGGTCGCCGGGACGCAGCTGGGCGCTGAGCACCCGCTCGATGCCGTCGAGGGCTCCGGCGGTCACGGCGATGTGCTCGGCCGGAACCCCGTCCGCGGTCAGCGACGACTGGGCATACTCCGCCAACTCGGGCGACACCGCCGGATCGCCGTACAGCACTGGTGTGCTTCGCCGGCCATTGAGCCGAGCGATGGGCAGCAAGGCCGGATCCGGGTTACCGCTGGACAGGTCCCGCGTGCCCGGGGGAACAGCGATGCCCCGCAGCGAGCGTGGTGTGGTCGCAGGCCGATCCCTCACCCGGGTGCCGCGCCGGCCCGCCGTCTCGACGGCGCCGCGTTCACGCAGCAGGCGGTAGGCCGCGGCCGCGGTATTCGCGTTGATGCCGAGCTGAGCGGCCAGCTCACGGATCGGTGGCAGCTCGGTGCCGGGCGCCAGGGCCCCGCTGGAGATGGCCTCTTCGACGTCCGATGCGATCGACTCGGCGCCGGTACCGCGGATCATGTATTGTTCTGGCACAGAAATAAGTATGTACTAGTGCAAAAGCGGAGGCAACGATGTCTGCTGGATCGGCATACGCACCCACTAGCCGGACCACCCCGACGCGGTATCGCGAGCGCGCCCGCTACGACCGCGCCTCTGTTCACGGCATTCTCGACGAGGCCCTGATCTGTCACGTGGGGTTCGTCGGTGCCGATGGACCAGTGGTGTTGCCGACGACCCATGCGCGGCTGGGCGAGACGCTCTACCTGCACGGATCCACCGGCAGCGGCCCGATGCTCGCCGCAGGTTCGTCGGACGGTTTGCCCGTCTGCGTCACAGCCACCCTGGTCGACGGCGTGGTGTTCGCCCGGTCAGCTTTGCACCACTCGATGGAATACCGGTCGGTGGTAGCCCTCGGCAATGCACGCCTGGTGCAGGACCGCGAGGAGAAATTGCGCGCGTTCGCGGCGCTGCTCGATCACGTCGCGCCCGGGCGGTCCATCGACACCAGATCTCCTAACGCCCGGGAGCTCGCCGCGACCGCCGTGCTGGCACTCGATCTCGTCGAGGTGTCCGCCAAGGTGCGTACCGGCGGGCCCGTCGATGACCCGGAAGACACCGAGTTGCCGTACTGGGCGGGCGTCCTGCCGCTCACCCTGCAGGCTGGAACGCCGACCCCCGCCGACGACCTCGATCCGGCGATCCAACTGCCGCCCTATCTTGCGACGTATCGGCGGGGTTGATCTTTAATTGCCCTATGGCCGACGACGCCGACGTCCCCACGGTGGTGAGCGCGACCCGCGAGATCGCGGCAAGCGCGGAGCGGATCTTCGAGCTGATTGCCGACCCCTCACAGCAGCCGCTCTGGGATGGCAACGACAACCTCGTCAAAGCTGAACCGGGCCAACGGATCCGGGCCATCGGTGAGAAATTCCGCATGGCGCTGACCAGTGACAGCATCCGCGAGAACCACGTTGTCGAGTTCGTTGAAGCCCGTAGCATCGCGTGGAATCCATCCGAAGTGGGCCAACCGCCGCCGGGTCATCTGTGGCGCTGGGAGCTCGAGCCGTTGGGCGACGGCCGCACCCGGGTTACCCACACCTACGACTGGTCGCAATTGACCGATCAGACGCGGCTGCCGCGCGCCCGTGCTACGACCAGCGAGAAGCTTGCGGCCTCGCTGGACCGGCTTGCCGAGTTGGCCGAGCGTCACTGAACTGCACCGATCGCTGGCCGTCCGGGCGGTTTACGTGCCAGGATGGCCAGAAGGCCGCAACAGCGGCAGGCAACCGGTCGAGTGGTGTGCCAATGATGGATAAGGCGACGGGCCGCGTGGTCGCCGTGATCGCGCTCTTGATCGCTATCGCCGCGTCTCTGCGCGGATATCTCCCCGGCGTCGAGCATGCCGGCCAGCGACAACCACCGCACAGTGGTTCGTCGCTGCTTTATGTTGCGTCCCTACTCACCGTGTCGCTGGTGATCGTGGCCGTGGCGCTGATCACCCACTTGCGCGATCCGCGCCGAGTCGCGTCCAGCGCCAGTCCTCTGTCGGACCGGTTTTCCGGCGGTCACGGCCGACCGGCATGGCGAGTGCTGTTGCTCGGGGCCGCGGTTTTGCTGGCGTGGCTGCTTCTGGTGTGGTTGCTGTCGCAGTTCGTCGGCCCGCATGCAATCGATCAGCCGCAGTCTGCCCCACAGTCCGCCGTGCCGAGGCCCGCGAACAACGTGCCGCGACCACCCGGGTCGAAGGTCACGGGCTCTGATCGTGACATGTTGCGCTATCTCATCGCCAGCACGGTGGCATTGCTGGCGATGATCGTCGCGGGCGCGATTTTGGCCCGCCGGCGCCGGATCGCCGAACCGGGCAGCTCTGCGCCTTCGCCGATCAGCGAACCGATTTCTGGCGTCGCGGCGTCCTCCCTGGTGCGGGCGGCCGAAAGTGGTTTGGCCGAGATCGAGGACCCTAGTCACGAACCGCGGCAGGCGATCATTGCGTGCTATGCGGCGATGGAGCGCGAACTGCGGCATTTCCCCGGAGCGGCACCGCAGGATTTCGACACTCCGACAGAGGTTTTGGCAAGAGCCGTCGAACACCACGCGCTGCACGTCGACAATGCCACTGAACTGGTGAACCTGTTCGAAGAGGCGCGCTTCAGCCCACACGTGATGACCGAGCAGCATCGGAGCAGAGCACTTCGCGTGTTACAGCTGGTTCTCGCTGACATGCGGAGTTCGGTATGAAAAGACTGATAGCGCTTGGTGTTTCCCTGGTGCTGAGCGCGGAGCTGGCCGCGCTGTCGCTGCACGATCACCGCCTCGTGTTCTGGGCGGCAGGTGCCGCCGTGCTTTTCGCGTTGATCAGCGTGCGCCAGTTCCTTGGGCGGGATTTCGAACCGACGCCGTCGACCATCCCGAATGCTCTCGAGGAATCGCTGCGCAGCTGGTTGTCGCGTACTCAGACACTGATTCACCGGTCGGAGTCAACCCGGGCCGACTGGGACCGGCATTTGCGCCCAATGCTGGCACGGCGATTCGCGATTGCGACCGGACAAAAGCAGGCCAAAGATCCGGCGGCGTTCGATGCCACTGGGCGAACACTGTTCGGCACGGAGCTGTGGGCATGGGTGAACCCGAACAATGTTGCGCACACCGGTGCGAGTGAACCTGGGCCGGGCCGCGCGACGCTGGAGGAAATCCTGGAACGGTTGGAGCAGGTATGACAACGGGTAAGCGACGGATATGACCTCCGAGACGGCCATCCCGGCGACCACGGCCCGCGCGGCAGCGGTGCTCGACGAGATCGAGCACGTCGTGGTGGGGAAACGCTCGGCGCTCACGCTCATTCTCACGACGGTGCTCGGGGGTGGGCACGTGTTGATCGAAGATCTGCCCGGCCTGGGTAAAACTCTGATCGCCCGGTCCTTCGCCGCGGCGCTCGGTCTGGGTTTCACCCGGGTCCAGTTCACACCCGATCTGCTACCCGCGGACCTGCTCGGCTCGACCGTCTACGACATGCAGTCGGGCCACTTCGAATTCCGTCCCGGCCCAATCTTCACCAACCTGTTGCTGGCCGATGAAATCAACCGCACCCCACCCAAAACCCAGGCGGCGCTACTGGAGGCGATGGCCGAACGCCAGGTCAGCATCGACGGCACCACACACCCCCTGCCCGAGCCCTTCATTGTTCTGGCGACCGACAACCCGATCGAATACGAGGGCACCTATCCATTGCCGGAGGCGCAGCTGGACCGGTTTGCGGTTCGGCTCGAACTGCGCTACCTCTCCGAGCAAGACGAGGCCTCGATGCTGCGCCGCCGCCTGGATCGGGGGTCGGCCGAGCCGACGGTCAATCAGGTTGTGGACGCTCATGATCTGCTGGCGATGCGCGAGTCCGTCGAGCAGGTGAGCGTGCATGACGACGTTCTGCACTATGTGGTGTCGCTGGCCGCCGCGACTCGACACCACCCGCAGGTTGCGGTGGGGGCCAGCCCACGTGCGGAGCTCGATCTGGTGCAGCTCGCGCGGGCTCGGGCGCTGCTTCTCGGTCGCGATTACGTGATCCCCGAAGACATCAAGGCGCTCGCCACTCCCGCTGTGGCGCACCGGATCACGTTGCGGCCGGAGATGTGGGTGAGGAAGATTCAGGGTTCGGATATCGTCGAAGAGCTACTGCGGCGGTTGCCGGTTCCACGAGCGCGCGGCGGCCCGCAGTAAATCCGCGTGGCTGAGATACGTGAAGTTCAGCTACGTTGGCGCGCATCAACATTGACGCGCGCGATCGCCACGTGCGCTGCGCTCGCCCTGGCGGTCGGCTTGATCAGTCCGTGCTGGCAGCTCATCGCGTTCGCCGCACCGCTGCTCGGAGTGCTCTGTTCGATCAGCTGGCAGCGGCCGCTGCCGAAAGTCGACGTGCACGCCGAACCCGGTTCGCAGCGCTGCTTCGAAACCGAGCAGACCCAGCTGAATTTTTGGGCCGACACTCAAACATTCGGTGCCGCAGTCGAACTCACTGTGTCAGCAATCGACGGAATGCGACTCGAGGTTGTCCAGCCGGCATCTGACCGGCACGAGACGCTGGCCGCCAGCGCCGAACGTTGGGGACGCTATCCCGTCCGCGCCACGGTCGAGGTCGTCGCGCACGGCGGGTTACTGGTCGGCACGGGAACTGTCGACGCGGCTGAGGTGACCGTCTTCCCGATGACACCGCCGCAGCCGACGGCGCTGCCGCCGACCGAACTGCTCGACCGGCTGGGCATCCACCTGACCCGGCACATCGGCCAGGGCGTCGAATATGCCGACATCCGCACCTACGTGCCGGGCGACCAATTGCGCACCGTCAACTGGCCGGTGAGCGCCCGTCGCGGCCGCCTGCACGTGACTCAGCGATTGACCGATCGGTCCGCGGACGTCATTGTGCTGATCGACGGCTATCCGCAGCCTGCCGGGCCCGCGACCGTCGCCACTGAGCGGATTGTCCGTGGCGCCGCCCAGGTAGTGCAGACCGCGCTGCGCAACGGTGACCGGGCCGGCATCGTCGCACTCGGTGGCCGTAGACCCCGCTGGCTGGGTGCCGACATCGGGCAGCGCCAGTTCTACCGCGTGCTCGACACCGTCCTGGACGCCGGCGATGAATTCGAGAGCACCACTGGGACATTGGCTCCGCGGGCGGCAATTCCCACGGGTGCGATCGTGGTCGGGTTCTCGACGCTGCTCGATACCGAATTCGCGCTGGCGCTGATCGACCTGCGTCGTCGCGGTCACGTGGTGGTGGCGGTCGACGTCCTGCATGGCGCTCCGTTTCGCGCCGCCCAGGACCCACTGGTCGACCGGATGTGGGCGCTGCAGCGTTCGGCCATGTACCGCGATATGGGCACGGTTGGCGTTGACGTGGTGGCCTGGCGGGCGGATCGCACCCTGGATCAGTCGATGCGGGCCGTCCCTGATCATCGTCGGCCGCTGACCGGACGCCGGTCATGAGAGGCGGCGCGCAGTTGGCGGCGCACGTCTTGTCGACGGCGTGCGGTGTGCTGATGGTGGCGGCGGTCGGCATCGGAGCACACGGATCGGCCCGGGTCGCGGCGATAGCGGCTGTGGCCGCGGTGACCATCGCGGTGCTGTTTCGCCCGGTTGCCACGCTTGCGGTGTTGCTCACTGTGGTGGGGATCGCGCTGTCCGGGCCGCCGGCCACCGTCGCGGCGGTGTCCGGATTGTCGGCGGCCGCCTATGTGGTGCTGCGGCATGCGGCCAGTAACGGCGCCGGACTCGACTCGGTCAGCGGCGCAACGATGGTC
This sequence comes from Mycobacterium sp., assembly GCA_036497495.1. GTDB lineage: Bacteria > Actinomycetota > Actinomycetes > Mycobacteriales > Mycobacteriaceae > Mycobacterium. The sequence continues at coordinate 2,903 of DASXJI010000627.1, read as the reverse complement.
TCAGCGGTTGGATTTACCCTTGTCGGCCTGGTCGCGACCGCATTCCCGTTGCGGCTGCCATGGTTGCCGTTGCTGGCGCCGCTTGCCGTGTTTGCGGTCTATCTGCTGGCCACGCGGCCGTATCTGCGAGACGAAGATGACTAACGAGGTTGCTGGAGGTTGCGTCGTACCAAAAATCTGCTTGCGCGCAACACCTTGACCGGTGTCCGGATGGGGGCAACAATATCGGGGTGCCGCAAGAAGAGCGGGCGTTGATTAGCGACCTGGAGCGTCGCCTCGCCGAGAAGTATTCAGCTCTTCCGATCGACCACGTCACCGCCGTCGTGCGGCATGCGTATTCGCAGTTCCAAAGCAGCCGGGTGAGGGATTTCATCCCGTTATTGGTGCAGCGGCGCGCGGACGAGGAACTCGAGGAGCTGAGCGTCTTGCGCCCGGACCTGGCGGCAGTCGTACTCGACGATATGGGTGTGACCGATCTCGAAACCAGCGCAGCGGTCTAGCAATCCCGGCCGCACCGGTCGATGAATTTGGTTGATCCTCCGACCGACTACAGTCCTCTGCTCACCTATGATTGCGGGCGAATCTGGCGGCGGTTGCGCTCGGTGATCTCGGCGTAGCGGTCTTTCAGGCCGTCCTGATCCAGGGTTTGCGCACCGGCGATAGCCTGTTCGGCGGCAAGAGCCGAATCCGTGACCGCGGCGGAGCCGGTGACGTAGATTTCCTTGAGGCCAGCCATGATTGGTGCAGGCACTTCAGCGATCTGACCGGCCAATTCGACGGCTCGGGGCAACAGCCGATCGTGCGGCACGACCTCGGTGACCAGCCCGATTCGCTCGGCACGTACGGCATCGAGCACTTCGCCGGTCATCGACAACCGGCGCGCCATCGCCGCGCCGACTACGTGCGGAAGCCGCGCCGTCATCCCGCCGCCGGGCAGGATCCCCACGCGGGCATGGGTATCGGCGAAAACCGCGCGCTCGGAAGCGATGAGAAAATCGCAACCTAACGCCATCTCCAGCCCGCCGGTGAACACCGCGCCGTTGATGGCGGCGATGATCGGCGTGCGCATCTCGCCCGTTTGACGAATACAGCTCTGGTTCTGAAACTGCTCGAAATAGACCGAGCCGAGCCGCTGGGCCTCTTTGAGGTCGACGCCGGCGCAAAATGCCGGGTCGGCACCGGTGAGTACCACCGCCCGCACCGACGCGTCGTGGTCAGCCTCGCGTAGCGCGGCGTACAGGGTTCCGATCAGCTTCGGACTCAATGCGTTTCGTGCTTCGGGACGGTTCATGGTCAATACCCGAACCGGGCCGTGGTCGTCGCTGAGAACCGGCGCCGGTGTCATGTCAGGAACTGCGCGGCCTGCCGGACGAGATCGAGCAGAGGCTGTGGGAAGATGCCCAAGCCGAGCGTGATCAACGCGCACAGCGCGATGGCCGTTTTACTCCAGAAGCTGGGCATGACGACGTGTAGCGACTCGCCGTGCGGCTCGGTGAAGAACATCAGCACAATCACCCGCACATAGAAATAGGCGGCCACTGCGCTGCCGATCACACCGATGATGACCAACGGCACCGCGCCGCCTTTGGCCGCTGCCTGGAACACCGCGAACTTGCTGATGAACCCGCTGGTCAGCGGAATCCCGGCGAAGGCCAGCAGGAACATCGAAAAGAGCAGGCCGACAACCGGATAGCGCTGCCCCAGTCCCGCCCAGTGCGACATGGTGGCATCCTCTTCGCCGTGCGAGTTGCGGATCAGACCCACGACCGCGAACGCGCCGACTGTGCTGAAGCTGTAGGCGACAAGATAGAACATCGTCGCCGCGAGGCCCGCTGTGTTGTCGGCGATCACACCGGTGAGGATGAAACCCACGTGCGCGATCGACGAGTACGCCAACATCCGCTTGACGTCGGTCTGGGTCACCGCGGTGACCGTGCCGACCGCGATGGTCAGAATCGCGATGGCCCACAGCACCGGCCGCCACTGGTCATGCAGCGGCGGCAGCGCGACGTAGACGACCCGCAGCAGCGCGCCGAACGCGGCAACTTTGGTGGCCGCGGCCATGAATCCGGTGATCGGGGTGGGCGCGCCCTGGTAGACGTCCGGAATCCACGAATGGAAGGGCGCAGCACCGACTTTGAACAGCAGCCCGACCGATAACAGCGCAACACCGATCAACGCCATCGAGTGGCTGTTGCCGGCCGCCAGTGATTTGGCGATGCCCGGTAGCGACAGTGTGTTGGTGGCGCCGTAGAGGAACGCGGCGCCGTACAGGAAGAACGCCGACGAAAAGGCGCCCAGCAGGAAGTACTTCACCGCTGCTTCCTGGGACAGCAACCGCCGGTGCCGGGCCAGCCCGCACAACAGGTACAGCGGCAGCGACAGCACTTCGAGCGCCACGAACATGGTCAGCAGGTCATTGGCTGCCGGGAACACCAGCATGCCGCCGACCGCCAGCATCGTCAGCGGGAACACCTCGGTCTGGCTTGCCCCGGCCCGCTCCGCCTCATGCTCGGCCGCGCTGTCCGGCACCGCAGATGCCTGCGGCGTAAAGGCTTCCAATCCGGCGGGGACGTGGGCGGTAGCAGTGGCGGCACCCGGACCGGCGGCCGGATTGTCGCCGGTGTGCCGCTCGGCGAAAAAGATCACGGCGAGCACGGCGACCAGCAGGATTGCACCCTGCAGCAGCAGCGTCGGACCGTCGACAGCCAGGGCATGCAGGACCGCATAGCGGCCCGGGGGATCGAGCTGCCTGGCGACGATGACGTCGGCGACGGCCGCGGCGATCAAACCGCCGATCGCCAGCACGACCTGGACGCCATAGCGCGCTCGCCGGGGCAGGAACGCCTCGACGAGCACGCCGGCCACCGCAACTCCGAAGACGATGAATATCGGTGAGAGCA
>DASXJI010000626.1:0-2577 GCA_036497495.1 Mycobacterium sp. | reverse complement strand
AGATCCACGCCGCTTCGAGGACCCGGACAGCTTCGACCCCGAACGCAAGAACGCTCGCCAGCACCTCGCCTTCGGGCGCGGTATCCACAGCTGCCCGGGCGCGCCGCTCGCGCGGGCCGAAACCCGGGTCGGGCTCGAGCGCCTGCTCGATCGCACCACCGACATCAGGATCTCGGAAAGCCGGCACGGCCCTGCGAGTAACCGCCGCTACCAATACATTCCGACCTACATTCTGCGCGGGCTCACCGAGCTGCATCTGGAATTCGATTTGGCCGAGGAGCGCTCATGAAGGTCGGCGTCGACGAGGACCGGTGCCGAGGCCACGGCATGTGCCTGACGCTGTGCCCCGATGTCTTCAGCATGACCGACGACGGGTATGCCGTCGCCGATCCCTCGGATGTCCCGGCCGGGCTGGAAGGCGCCGCGCAGGAGGCCATCGAGAACTGCCCTGAACAAGCAATCAGCGAAATCGACTGAGAACCAAGGAGTTCGAATGCCCAAGGGCTACATCATCCTCACCGAGGACATCAAGGACCCAGCCGGGATGGCCGAGTACGCCAAGTTAGCTGGCAAGGCGATGGCCGGCTCGACTCTGCTGTCCTTCGACCAGAAGCCCGAGGTGCTGGAGGGGGAGTGGCACGGCAGCCAGACCGTCGTCCTCGAGTTCGAGTCGGTCGAGGCCGCCCGCGAGTGGTACCACTCTGACGCCTATCAGGAGGCGGCCAAGCTGCGGCAGGCGGCAGCCGACTGCAACGGCGTCATCGTCTCCGGCTTGTAAGCGCGAGCAGACGTAAACGATCCCAAAAACCTCGGGGCGATTTCTAGGGGTCGTCGCAACACTGCCTGGTTATGTGGTGAGTAGTAGATCACGTAAGCGCTCGGCTGGGGTGTCCCAGCCGAGCGTTTTGCGTGGGCGGCCGTTGAGTTCTTGGGCGACGTGTTCGAGGTCTTCGGGACCGAACACGCTCAGGTCGGTGCCTTTGGGGAAGTATTGGCGCAGCAGGCCGTTGGTGTTTTCGTTGGTGCCGCGCTGCCAGGGGCTGGCCGGGTCGCAGAAGTAGACCGTCATGTCGGTGGCCATCGAAAATTGTTTGTGGCGGGCCATTTCGGCGCCTTGGTCCCAGGTCAGTGATCCGCGTAGGTGCGCGGGCAGGGTTGAGATCGTGGTGATCAGCCCGTCGCGCACCGCGTCGGCGGTATGGCCGTCGGGCAGGTGCACCAGCATGGTGTAGCGGGTGGCGCGTTCGACCAGGGTGGCGATCGCGGTCTGGTTGCCTTGCCCCATGAGGAGATCACCCTCCCAGTGCCCGGGTACGGCGCGGTCCTCAACATCGGGCCGGTCGCTGATCATGATCATCGGATCGACGAACCGCTGGGTACGCTGATCCGGGGCGCGGTGCGGTTTGCGGCGGGCGCGACCCGACCGAAGCGCTTGGGCCACTTCACGTTTCAAGCCACCGCGCGCCTGGAAGTACAAGGCCTGATAGATCGTTTCGTGGCTCACCCGCATGCCTTCATCGTCGGGGAAGTCCCTGACGAGTCGGTGCGAGATCTGCTCGGGCGACAACCGCCGCGACAGACCCTTGTTGACCGCTTCGCGCAGGTCCTCGTTCACCACCAGTTTGGACTGTTTCGGGCGTGCACGAGCCGCCGCGGCGACCTGATCAGCCTGATAGGGCAGATACACGCCCGCGACGCTGTGCGCACCCACCTCGCGCGACACCGTCGAGGTGTGCCTGCCGATACCGGCGGCGATCTGCGTCAGCGTCTGCCCGCACAGCAGCCCGTCGGCGATGCTCAGTCGATCCTGCAAGCACAGATACCGGGTGCTGATCGCCGCCGGGGCGGCGCTGCCAGAGGTGGTGTTCACCGGGGTTATGTATCGGGTTCCGGTGCGATAGTCCACGACCGCGCCATCGGGATGACGGCGTGTCGTGCCGACCTTGGGCATCCCGTCGCGCCAGCCCCGGCCGGTGCGCTCGTGCACCCCGACCTCACGCGCGGCCCCAGACACCGACCAGCCCAACTCGAGCAGTTCGAGGAACCGGCCCTTGGCCGCCGGCTTACCCCTGGGCTCGCCGGCCTGGCTGACCAGGCCCGCGGCCGCCAGCAGCCGCCGCGCACGCCGGTGTGACACCCCGCTGGCCTTGGCGGCCTGGTTGATCGACCCCGTCGCACTGAACACCGCAATGACCTGCTGCCGATCCAACACACCCCAGCTGGCACCGGGCGACCCCATCGGGCGACCCATCGCCTCCAGAATCCGATAACACCGCCCCCGCGAAATCCCCAGCGCCGACGCGGCATCCCTGACCGCCACACCGGCATCGATCAGCCCCGCGAGCCGACCCCCAAACTGAACACAGTCCTCCGAAAACGACACGATCGCCGCAACCTCTCAAATCGAGAGCGTTGCGACGACCGCGAGAACCCGCCGAGTGTCGCGGTCAGTTTGCGTCTGCTCGCAGAAGCTTTAGCACGCTACCGCTGAGCCGATGAAGTAGCTGCCGAGCAGACACACCGCCATCAGCACGACCCAAGCATCGGTGAGACGGCGCAACAATGCGGGGGCATGTC
>DASXJI010000625.1:0-12981 GCA_036497495.1 Mycobacterium sp. | reverse complement strand
GTCGGCGAACACCAGCAGGGCCGCGTTCGAGCCGGTGAAACCGGACAGATAGCGCACGTTGATCAGGTCGCTGACCAGCATCGCGTCCAAATCGGTCGCGCGCAACCGCACCCCGAGAGCGGCTCGCCGCTGGGAATGTGTCACGCACGCTGACGGTACTCGCTACGCTGTGGCCCCATGAGTAACTGGATGCTGCGCGGCCTCGTCTTCGGCGCTGCGATGGTCGTCGTACGCCTGTTCCAGGGAACGCTGATCAACGTGTGGCAGACCCAGGCCGCAATTATCAGCATCGTGCTGCTGGTTCTGTTCCTGGCCGGTGTAGTCGCGTGGGGCGTCGCCGACGGCCGCGCCGACGCCGCCGACAACCCCGACCCGGACCGCCGTTCCGATCTGGCGATGACCTGGCTGCTGGGTGGCCTGGTGGCCGGGCTGCTCAGCGGCGCTGTGACCTGGCTGATCGGGGTGTTTTATAAGGCGCTGTACGTCGGCGGGTTGATCAACGAGCTCACCGTGTTTGCGGCCTTTACCGCGCTGCTGGTGTTCATCGGTGGGATCAGCGGGGTGACTCTTGGTCGCTACTTGATCGACCGCAAGGGCGCCTACAACCCGCAACGTAGTGGCGGGGATGAGGATCGCGCCGACACCGACGTGTTCGCCGCCGTCCGGTCGGACGAAGCCGGGGCCGCGGAAGATGGCGCCCGGCCGGAGGAACAGTCGTCGTCGGTGGCGACAGCCGAGCGCGAAGGGTACGGCGGCCGGGAGGCTTACAGCGACGAGCCGGCCTACAGCGACGAGAAGACCTCAGAGCTTCGCGCGCCGCACAGTGCAGAAGCCACCGAGGCGATTCCGACCCACGAGAGCACTGAGCACACCGCAGAGGTTCCGACCACCAGGGCGGAGACCGAGCACACCGAGCCGAGCGCCGGGCGCGGCGAAGACTAACGCTCGACGCTGGTCAAGTAACGCAGCGCCAGCAGATACCCCTGCACGCCCAGCCCGGCGATCACCCCGGTGGCGATGGGACTCAAGTAAGAGTGGTGCCGAAACTCTTCGCGCGCATACACGTTCGAGATATGCACCTCGATCAGCGGGGCGCGCAGCTCGGTGCAGGCGTCGCGCAGCGCCACCGATGTGTGCGTCAGCCCGCCGGCGTTGAGGATCACCGGCTCTGCCGCGTCAGCGGCCAAATGGATCCAGTCCAGCAGCTGGGCCTCGCTATCGCTTTGTCGCACGACAACTTTCAAACCCAGCTCGGCGGCCTCACCTTCGATCATCGCGACCAGGTCGTCATGGGTGGTGTCGCCGTAGACTTCCGGCTGGCGGCGGCCCAACCGGCCGAGATTGGGCCCGTTGATGACGTTGATGTTCTTCATCGGCCCCCCACCTCCGCGTAAGCCGCCGCAAGCAACGCTGGATCCGGCCCCTCCAACCGGCCCGGCTTGGCCAGCCCGTCCAGCACCACGAACCGCAATATCCCTGAGCGGGTCTTCTTATCGCCGGCCATGTATTCCAGCAGCTCCGGCAACGCGTCGGCGTCATAGCTCACCGGCAAGCCCAGCGATGCCAGAATGCTGCGGTGCCGGTCGGCGGTGGCATCGTCTAGCCGCCCGGCCAGCCGGCCCAGCCCGGCGGCGAACACCAAACCCACCGAAACCGCTGCGCCATGGCGCCATTGGTAGTTTTCCCGGCGCTCGATGGCATGACCCAAGGTGTGGCCGTAGTTGAGGATTTCGCGTAGCTGCGATTCCTTCTCGTCGGCCGCCACAACCTCGGCCTTGACGGTGATCGCGCGCCGGATCAGCTCGGGGAGCACGTCACCCGACGGGTCCAACGCCGCCTGCGGGTCTGCCTCGATCCGATCGAGGATCACCGGGTCGGCGATGAAACCGGCCTTGACGACTTCGGCCATGCCGGCCGCGATTTCGTTGTGCGGCAGCGTCTGCAAGGTCGCCAGGTCGACCAGTACGGCGGCCGGCTGGTGAAACGCGCCGACCAGGTTTTTGCCGGCGTCGGTGTTGATCCCGGTCTTGCCACCGACTGCCGCGTCGACCATCGCCAGCAACGTGGTGGGCACGTGCACGATCGACACACCCCGCAGCCAGGTAGCCGCGGCGAAGCCCGCGACGTCGGTGGCGGCCCCGCCGCCCAGACTCACCAAGGCGTCCTTGCGGCCAATGCCGATGCGGCCCAGCACTTCCCAGATGAAACCCACTACGGGTAGGTCCTTGCCGGCTTCGGCGTCCGGGATCTCGATGCGATGTGCATCAATGCCCTGGTCTGCCAGGTGATTTCGAATCGCCTCGGCCGTCTCCGTCAACACCGGTTGATGCAGGATGGCGACACGGTGCCGGCCGGCGAGCAGCTCGCCGAGCTCGCCCAGCAGCCCGGTACCGATCACCACCGGGTAGGGCGGATCGACGGCCACCTGCACGGTAACCGGCTCGGGATGTCCCGTCATTTGTCCGCCTCGGCGCGACGGGCCGCGGCCAGCGCGGCCGGCGTCGCAGGGGTGGGCGACGGTCCGGTTCTGGGCTCGGGCGCGCCGGGCACTTCCGGCGACGGCGTGCGGCGCCACGGCGGACGGCGACGGTTGCGCGCGAGGTTAGCCGGTTTCGGGTCATTCAGCCGGCACACGATGTGGCGGACAACGGCTCCAGGGTTGCGACGGCTCGTATTCACCCGGATCGTGGCAACCTTCCGATAGAGCGGAACACGCTCGGTCATCAGCGCGCGAAATTTCTCTGCCCGGTCCGGCCCGGCCAGCAGCGGCCGCACCGTGTTGCCGCCCGTGCGCCGAATCCCTTCGGCCGCAGTGATTTCCAAGTAGATGACAGTATGGCCGGACAATGCGGCACGCACCCCCGGAGTGGTCACCGCGCCGCCGCCAAGCGACAGGACGCCGTCGTGCTCGGCCAGTGCCGCCCGGATCACGTCTTCTTCGATACGGCGGAACTCTTCTTCCCCGTCGTTGGCGAAGATGTCGGCGATACGACGTCCGGTCCGCTCCTCGATCGCCGCGTCGGTGTCGAGCATGGTGACGTTGAGAGCCTTGGCCAGCCGTCGCCCAATGGTGGACTTACCGGATCCCGGCAGTCCCACCAACACTGCTTTCGGCGCCATCAGAATTACCCGGATGCCCGAACTTCGCTGACCGGTTCACGCTCGGCCACCGACCGCAGGTACGACTCGATGTTGCGCCGGGTCTCGGTCAGCGAATCGCCACCGAATTTCTCCAGGGCGGCGCGAGCCAACACCAGCGCCACCATCGTCTCGACCACCACCCCGGCGGCCGGTACTGCGCAGACATCCGAGCGCTGGTTGATCGCGACGGCCTCATCGCCTGTCGTCATGTCCACGGTGGCCAGCGCGCGCGGCACGGTGGAAATCGGTTTCATCGCGGCGCGGACCCGCAGCGGCTCACCGTTGGTCATGCCGCCTTCCAGGCCGCCGGCCCGGTTGGTCGAGCGCACGATGCCGTCGGGACCCGGGTACATCTCGTCGTGGGCGCGGCTGCCACGCCGGCGTGCGGTGGCGAACCCGTCCCCGATTTCGACGCCCTTGATCGCCTGGATGCCCATCACGGCGGCGGCGAGTTGGCTGTCGAGCCGATTGTCGCCGCTGATGAACGAGCCCAGCCCGACGGGCAATCCGACCGCGACGGCTTCCACGACGCCGCCCAGGGTGTCGCCGTCCTTCTTGGCGGCTTCGATCTCGGCGATCATCGACTCTTCGGCCGCCTTGTCGAATGCCCGTACCCCGCTTGCGTCGATCGCCGCGAGGTCACCGGGCTGCGGCGGCGGACCCTCGTAAGGCGCCGAGTCGCCGATCGAGATGACGTGGGACAGCACCTCGACGCCGAGGGCTTGCCGCAGGAACTGCCGGGCGATGGTACCGGCGGCGACTCGGGCAGCGGTCTCGCGGGCACTGGCCCGTTCGAGCACCGGGCGCGCGTCGTCGAATTCGTATTTGAGCATGCCCGCGTAGTCGGCGTGGCCGGGTCGCGGCCGGGTCAGCGGCGCGTTGCGCGCCACCTCCAGCTCCGCAGCGTCGACTGGGTCGGGCGCCATCACGGTTTCCCACTTCGGCCATTCGGTGTTGCCGATCTCGATGGCGATCGGCCCGCCGAGGGTGACGCCGTGGCGCACCCCGGCCAGCACGGTGACCTGGTCGCGCTCGAATTTCATCCGGGCACCGCGGCCGTAGCCGAGGCGGCGGCGGGCCAGCTGGTCGGCGATGTCGTCGGAGGTGACGGTCAGTCCGGCGACCATGCCTTCGACCACGGCCACCAAAGCTCGGCCGTGGGATTCGCCAGCAGTGGTCCATCGCAACACGAGTCCCATCTTCCCACGACAGGCCTCGACAATTGAAAAGCGGCAGACTGCGCGCTACCGCGAACGTCGCGCCGACGCGAGCTGCCAGACACCCAGCACCAGGGCCACGTCGCCCGCACCGGCCAGCGCCCAGTTACCCGCCGAGCTCAGCGGAAGCCAGCCAAGGGATGCCGCCGCCCACACCGTCGGCGCCAGCAACAGGTTGGAAACGCCGCAACCCAGCACCAGCCCACGGGAGAGCGGACGGATCCGGTTCATACCGAACAGCAACAGGGCGCCGCCGACGAGGAACGACAACCCACCGGCCACCAGGTCGGCCCGCGGCGCGCCCCACATCTCACCGAGCGGACCGTTCAGCGCGGCGACAACCGCGCCCACCACGGTCCAGAAGGCAAGATCGGTGCCGACGGAACGCCAGCGTGAGTCGCGGATTCGGTCAGGGCTGCGCGAAATCGATGCATTTGTCATGCTCAGATAGTGCGGCGCGAGCCGCTGCCAAATCGACCGCCGGCGCTGCCAGACGCTGCCACTTCGGTTATGCCAGCAGTGCCATTCCCAGCGCGGCAGCGCTGGCCAGACACATCGACGGGCCGTGCGGCACCGTCTTGGCCGACCAGCCGAGCCGCGCCACTATGCCGACCACCGCGGTCAACAACGGCGCAGCCATCGCGGCGAGCAACCACACGTCCGCACCGAAGCATCCGGTCAGCGCCCCCAAACCGAGGGCCAGCTTCACGTCGCCGGCGCCCATCGCCGTCGGTGCCGCCAGGTGCACCAGCAGATAGACCGTGGTCAACACCGCGGCTCCCAGCGCTGCCGCTGGACCGTCGCCTGAGCCGGCGGCGACGAGCATCACCACCGCGAACCCCGGCAGAGTCAGCCGATTGGGCAGCCGGCGTTGGCGGACGTCGTAGCCGGTCAGCGCCGCCATCCACAGCAGCACGGCCGCGGTCAGCATGCGCCGCAGGCTAATCCAAGGCCGCCGCCATCGCCGCTCGCGGCGCGGGTAGCCCTGTGAATTGTTCGACTTGCGCGAAGGCCTGATGCAACAACATCTGCAGACCGCTGATCACCCGCCCGCCCGCGGCGGTCACCGCGGAGGCCAGCGGCGTCGGCCATGGGTCGTAGATGGCATCCAGCAGGATCGGCGCAGCGGCGAAGGACTCCGCATAACGGGCCGCGACGTCGGCGGGCAAGGTGTTGACCAATACTGCGGCGGCAGCGACCGCATCGCTGATCGCGCCGTCGTTCAGGTCGCAGAACCGGGCCAGTGCGCCGACCCGGTCAGCCAACTCGACCAGCCGGGCGGCCTTGTCCGGGTTGCGCGCGACGACGGCGATGTCGGTGATGCCCAATTCCGCCAGAGCCACAATCGCCGCGGGCGCGGTGCCGCCGGAACCCGCGACCACCGCGGCACCGGTCGCAAAGCCTTCTGAGCCCAACGCTCCTGCCACGCCGTCGACATCGGTGTTGTCGGCCCGCCAGCCGCTAGGTGTACGCAACAGGGTGTTGGCCGAACCGACCAGCTCGGCGCGGTCGGTGCGCTCGTCGGCGAATCGCAGCGCGGCGAATTTACCGGGCATGGTCACCGACACGCCGACCCATTCCGGGCCGAATCCGCTTACCACGCCAGGCAATTCGTCGGCGCCGCATTCGATCCGCTGATAGGTCCAGTCATCCAGGCCGAGCGCCCGGTAGGCGGCCATGTGCAGTTGCGGAGACCGCGAATGTGCGATCGGCGAACCGAGCACCGCCGCCTTTTTAGCGCGCGCTGTCTGATTGCGCTTTTCGCCGCCGCGCTCCGCGCGGCTACGCTCATCGCGCGGAGTCGAGGACACCGTTGCGCTTGGCCAACTCGATGTTCGTCAGATGCTGTTGGTAATCGCGGGTGAACAACGTCGTGCCCTGCGGGTCGATGGTCACGAAGTACAGCCAATCGCCGTCTTCGGGATGCTCGGCCGCTTTGAGGGCGTCGGTGCTCGGCGAACAGATCGGCGTTGCCGGCAGTCCGTCGTTGGCGTAGGTGTTCCACGGCGTGGAATTGCCGCGGTCACCGTCGGTGGTAGCGACTTCGCGGCGGTCCAGCGGATAGTTCACCGTCGAGTCGAACTCCAGCTTGCGGTGCTCGGCCAGCCGGTTGTAGATGACCCGCGCCACCTTGGCAAAGTCCTGCGGTTTGGCCTCCCGCTGCACCAGCGAGGCGACCACCAGGACGTTGTACGGCGACATGTTCATCGCGGTGGCCGTGTCCAGCAAACCTGATCTCGCGTAGTGCTCCGAGCTGGCACTGATCAATGTCTCCAGGATCTCCTGCGGAGACGACGACGGGTTGACGTTCCAGGTGCCCGGCCCGATCAGGCCCTCGATCCGCCGGTGATCGTCACCCATCGCTGTTGCCGACGCGGCGGCCCACGGCGGCACGGAAAGTGATGCCAGCGGGGTCTTTTCGGCCGCCGTGCGCAAATCGGCTGCCGCGATGCAGTGCTTGTCCCCATTCAGCTCGACGCAGCTGGCGTTGGCGATCATGCTGAAGATGCCCGGTGTGGTGGCGTTGGTCTTGACGTCGGTGGTGTCGTCGAGCTGCTCACCTTCGGGGATGACCACCTTGCCGACTCGGCTCGCGGGATCGGCGAGCGCCTTGACCGCCGAGGCCGCCGGAAGCTCGGTGCGCAGCCGGTAGTAACCGGGCTGGATCGCCGAAATCGCGTCGTTGCCTTGCGCGGCCTCGAGGAACACTTTGACCGTCCGGACGACGTCTTGTTTGTGCAGTGTCTCGCCGATCGCCGTGGTCGAGTCCCCGGCATGCACCTGGATCACCAGGTCCTGTTTGCCGTCGCCGGCGAAGTCGTTCTGTGGGCTGAAGCTGTGCCACACCTTGGAGCCGACGAATGCTGCGACGACAACCACGCCGATACACAGGGCCACGAGAATTCCGCGGGCGGTGCGCCGTCGACGACCCTCCCGCTCGGCGCGGAGACGTTCGGCGCGTGAGAGCCGCCGGCGTGGCGGCCCGACCGCCACCGGCCCTGGTCGCGACCCGCTGCGCCCGGCTGCGTCGGGCTGGCGATCGCGACGCGGCTCAGCACGCTCGCGGCTGTCAGACACCGTTGACCTCCCCGGGCAGCATGGCACGACGTTCGTCGAGCCAACCCTGCAGGATCGCCACCGCCGCCGCCTGGTCGATGACCCTACGCTGGCCCTTGGCCTTGATCCCGGCCTGGCGCAGCGATCGCTGCGCACTGACGGTCGTCAGGCGTTCGTCGGCCAGCCGCACCGGAATCGGCGCGATCCGCCCGGCCAGCACCTCGGCCAGCTCGATCGCGTCCAGCGCCGATGGGCCGGTGCGGTCGGCCAGGGTTCGCGGCAAGCCGACGACAACCTCGACTGCGCGCAACTCGGCGACCAGCTCGACCAACCGCCGCACGTGCTTGGCCGAACGGTCCCGGCGGACCGTTTCCACCGGGGTGGCCAAGATGCCGTCCGGGTCGCTGGTTGCCACGCCGATCCGCACACTGCCGACATCGATGCCAAGCCGCCGGCCAGCTCCGGGATCGTCGCTGCCGGGCCGGTCCGGCGGGCGATGCGAGGAATCCACTCAGCTGATCCTTGCTATCTCTGCACGCACCGCGTCGAGCGCCGCGTCGATGCCCGACGCGTCCTTGCCCGACCCCTGCGCAAGATCTGCCTTGCCGCCACCACGTCCGTCGACCGCCGTGGCGAGCTGCTTGACCAAATCGTTGGCGCCGATACCCAGATCCTGGGCCGCGCGGTTCGCCGCCACCGCGTACGGCACGCTGTCGTCTTCGCCCTCGGCGATCAGGGCGACGACCGCCGGATCGTTGCCGAGCTTGCCGCGAATATCGCCGACCAGCGAGCGCAGATCGGCGGCCGTCATACCGGCCGGCATCCGCTGCGCCACCAACCGGACGTTACCGACGTGCTGGGCTCCGGCGGCGGCATTTGTCGCAGCTGCCCGCGCATTGGTCAGCCGGTTGCGTTCGATTTCCTTCTCGGCGACCTTCAGCCGCTCCACCAGGTTCGCCACCCGGGCGGGCACCTCGTCCGAAGGCACCTTCAGCGACGACGCCAACCCGGCCATCAGCGCCCGCTCCTTGGCCAGGTGCTTGAACGACTCCAGACCGACATAGGCCTCGACCCGTCGCACGCCCGATCCCACCGATGATTCGCTGAGGATGGTCACCGGCCCGATCTGCGCCGAGTTGTGCACGTGGGTGCCACCGCACAGCTCCAGCGAGAATGGGCCGCCGATCTCCACCACGCGCACCTCGTCCGGGTAGGCCTCGCCGAACATGGCCATCGCGCCCATCGCCTTGGCCTTCTCGAGTTGCTCGATGAAGGTGTGCACCTCGTAGTCGGCTTGCACCGCCTGATTGGTCACCTCTTCGATCTCTGTGCGCTGCTCGTCGGTGAGCGGACCCTGCCAGTTGAAGTCGAATCGCAGGTAGCCCGGCCTGTTCAGCGACCCGGCCTGAACGGCGTTGGGCCCCAGCACTTGTCGCAGCGCAGCGTGCACCATATGGGTGCCCGAGTGCCCCTGGGTGGCACCCTTGCGCCAGCCAGGTTCCACGGCCGCGATCACGGTGTCGCCCTCGACGAACTCGCCGGACTCCACGTTGACGCGGTGCACCCACAGGGTTTTGGCGATCTTCTGCACGTCGGTGACGGCGGCCCTGGCGGTCTCGCTGGAGCCGGTGCCGCTGATGCTGCCGGTGTCGGCGACCTGCCCACCCGACTCGGCATACAGCGGCGTGCGGTCCAGCACCAGTTCGACGCGCTCGGCGCCGGCGGACTCTGCTGACCCTTCTGCGCCGTGGGCTATTACCGGCACCCGCTTTCCGTCTACGAAGATGCCCAGAATCCGTGCCTGCGAGGTCAATCCGTCGAAGCCAGTGAATTCGGTGGGGCCGGCGTCGACCAGCTCGCGGTACGCCGTCAAGTCGGCGTGCGCGTGCTTGCGCGCTGCGGCATCGGCTTTCGCGCGGCGGCGCTGCTCGGCCATCAGTTCCCGGAACCCGAGTTCGTCCACTTCTAGGTCGGCTTCGGCGGCCATCTCGAGGGTGAGCTCGATCGGGAATCCGTAGGTGTCGTGCAGCGTGAAGGCATCCGATCCGGACAGCACGGTCGCACCGGATGACTTGGTGGCACCGGCCACCTCTTCGAAAAGCCGCGAACCCGATTGCAGCGTCCGGTTGAACGCGGTCTCCTCAGCGACAGCGATCCGGTTGATCCGGTCGAAGTCGGCGATCAGTTCGGGATACGACGGACCCATCGCGTCACGGACGGTGGCCATCAGCTCGCCGACGATCGGGCCGTCGATGTCGAGCAGCTTGGCCGAGCGGATCACCCGCCGAAGCAGCCGGCGCAGCACGTAGCCGCGGCCGTCGTTGCCCGGACTGACGCCGTCGCCGATCAGGATGGCCGCAGTGCGGCTGTGGTCGGCGATGATCCGGTAGCGCACGTCGTCGGCGTGATTGCCGACGTCGTAGCCGCGCGGCGCACGCCGGGCCACCGCGTCGATAGCCGGACGCAGCAGGTCGGTTTCGTAGACGTTGGCCACTCCCTGCAGCAGGAACGCGACCCGCTCGACGCCCATGCCGGTGTCGATGTTCTTGCGCGGCAAAGGACCCAGGATTTCGAAGTCGTGTTTGCTGGTGCCCTCGCCGCGTTCGTTCTGCATGAACACGAGATTCCAGATCTCGATGTAGCGGTCCTCGTTGGCTTCCGGGCCACCGTCGATGCCGAACTCGGGACCGCGGTCGTAGTAGATCTCCGAGGACGGGCCGCACGGCCCCGGAATGCCCATCGACCAATAGTTATCGGCCATGCCGCGGCGCTGGATGCGCTCGACCGGCAGGTCCGCAATCTCCCGCCACAACTGCACGGCTTCGTCGTCGTCGAAATATACTGTGGCCCAGAGCTTTTCCGGATCAAAACCATATCCGCCGTCTTCGACTTTGCGGGTCAGCAATGTCCAGGCCAACTCGATGGCCTCGCGCTTGAAATAGTCGCCGAACGAAAAATTGCCAGCCATCTGGAAAAAGGTGTTGTGCCGGGTGGTGATCCCGACTTCGTCGATATCGGGCGTGCGAATGCATTTTTGAATACTGGTGGCCGTCGGATACGGCGGGGTGCGCTGGCCGAGGAAGAACGGCACGAACTGCACCATGCCGGCGTTGACGAACAGCAGGTTAGGGTCGTCGAGAATCACCGAGGCACTCGGTACCTCGGTATGGCCCGCGTTCACGAAATGATCCAGGAACCTCTTCCTGATCTCGTGTGTCTGCACTTTTCCGCTTCCTCTTGATTTCGGCCCTACCCGGCCGGTATCAGCCTATTTCGACCGCATCACAGTACCGGTCCCAGTGCGCCGCCCGACCACGCGATAAAGCTGACCGCGGTCAACCTTGCAGGAACGACAACCGCACTGAGCGCCGCGGATTGTCCCGGTTCAAGTCGACCAGCACCACGCTCTGCCAGGTGCCCAGCAGCAGCTCCCCCGCCTGCACCGGCACGGTGATCGACGGCGCGATGATCGCCGGCATCACGTGGTCGGCGCCGTGACCGAACGAACCGTGGGCGTGCCGGTAGCGGTCATCGCGCGGCAGTAACCGCTCCAGGGTGTCCACGAGGTCATCATCGGAACCGGCGCCAGTCTCGATGATCGCCACCCCGGCGGTCGCGTGCGGGACGAAGACGTTGAGGAGTCCGTCGCCGCGCGGAAAGCAGAACGCCCGCACCGACTCGGTCAAATCAACGATACAGCGACGCGCGGTGTCCACATCCAGCACATCGGTATTCACCTGACCAGCCTACGGGGCATGGTCGGTGACCTGCCATCTCAAGCTGTCGATCCCAATTAGGCACACCCGTATTTGCCCATTGCCACGAGTAATTCGGCGGAGGAAGGTGTTGGTTGAACCGGTGGCGCCACCGGGGCGCTGCCCCGAGAAGGAAAGGGGTGGATCATGTACGCGCGCTCTACAACTATCCAGGCGCAGTCATCGTCCATCGACGCCGGAGTTGCGCACATTCGCGATGCCGTCATGCCAAGACTTCAGGAGGTCGACGGCTGTGTTGGCTTGTCGTTGTTGGCCGACCAGCAGACCGGCCGGTGCATAGTGACCACCGCGTGGGAAACCGAAGAGGCAATGCATGCCAGCGCCGAGCCAACCCGGCCGATTCGGGATCAAGCCGCGCAGGCCTTCGGCGGCATCGGCAGCCCGACGATCGAAGAGTGGGAGATCGCGGTGCTGCACCGTGATCACCGCTCAGGTGAGGGCGCCTGCGCTCGGGCCACGTGGGTCACGTTGCCACCAGATCAACTTGACCAGGGCATCGAGTTTTACAAGACGTCCGTTCTGCCTCAGCTCGAGGCACTCGAGGGCTTCTGCAGCGCCAGCCTGCTGGTGGATCGCGCATCCGGACGCGCCGTGGCCAGTACGTCATTCGACAGCCTTGAGGCGATGAATCGCAACAGAGAGCAGGCAACAGCGCTCAAGGACACCAAGACAGCCCAAGCGGGCGCCGAGGAGCTCGACGACTGCGAATTCGAGCTCCGGCTCGCCCATCTGCGGGCACCCGAGCTGGTCTGATCGAGGATTTGGGGGAGACCGGCCGAACCAAGCGACTGGGGTGTCGGCCGGTATCTCCTTGTGCCAATTGCGAACAAAGGCACCGGCTTCGCCCATTGCCATAGCCAACCCGCCAGAGGAAGGTGGTTAGTGGAACCGGTGGCGCCACTGGGCGCTGCCCCCGAACAAGGAGGGGTTGTGTACGCGCGCTCTACCACTATCGAGGCGCAACCGTCGTCCATCGACGCCGGGATCGCGCACGTCCGCGATGTAGTCATGCCCGCACTCCAGAAAGTCAACGGCTTTCTTGGTGTGTCGTTGTTGGTCGACCGTGGCTCCGGTCGTTGCATTGCGACCAGCTCGTGGGAGAACGAACAGGCGATGCGTGCGAGCGCCCGCGAGATACGGCCGGTTCGCGATCAGGCGGCCGAGACCTTCGGCGGCAGCCCGACGGTCGACGAATGGGAGATCGCTGTCCTGCACCGCGACCACCCCTCCGGTCCGGGTGCGGGCGTGCGGGCCACCTGGCTCACAGTGCGGCCCGACCAGTTCGACCGGGCCATCGAGTTCTACCGAGAGTCGGTGCTGCCGGCGATCGAGGAGCTCGAAGGTTTCTGCAGCGCGAGCCTGATGATCGACCGCACATCCTGGCGGGCGGTGTCGTCGTCAACGTTCGACAGCCTGGCAGCCATGCAGCGCAACGAAGAGCAGGCGCGATCGCTGCGTACCGCCCGCCTTCGCGACCTGGGCGCCGACCAGTTCGACGTCGGCGAGTTCGAACTGGCCATCGCCCACCTGCGGGTACCCGAGCTGGTTTAGCCGAGCTGGTCGATCAGGGCCGCGCGTGCCAGCATCGCCGATCTCGGCGCAGCGCTGCTACGGGAGCGAGTCGCCGGGAAACCCGCGGCAGCCGTGTGCCTCAAAGGTGAACACTCCCGCTTGCACGCCTGGATCCTCGTTCATCAGCGCGACGGTCTCATCGACGGTCCCGGTGAACACCCCGACCCCGCAGACATCGGAGCCATCGGTAACCGGCAACACCACCGCGAGCACACCGT
>DASXJI010000624.1:0-4346 GCA_036497495.1 Mycobacterium sp. | reverse complement strand
GCCGTCAGTGGTGTGGAAGAAGAATGCCGCACCCTTGCCGGGCTGACGGTTCGGGTTGACGCCCATCACCACCGCGTGCTTGTACTGCGGGATTTCGAGGTTCTCGCTGGCATTGGTGTCGAAGGGACACTGAGCTTTGTGGCAGACCTGCATGGTATTGAACGTGGCGCTACCGTCATCGCCGTTCCACCAGTGATTCGACCCAACCTGAACGTATTTGAGACCGCCACCCGGGTTAGGCGCGGTCCCGAACGCAAACGGCAAGGCGAAGACCCCCATCGGCGTGGCCGGGTAGCCGCTCTTGGCCTCCGCCGCAAGACCTGCCGACCCGATATGGGTGGGTATGGCGGCCTCGACCGGCTGCCAGCCCGCGGGGCCGCGCTGGTAGATATCCATCTTCGCGGCCGAACCGCCGGTTCCGACAACGGAAATCACCTGAGTAGCGTCGCCGACCGAGGGAGCAAACCAAGGTGCGCCGACTGCACCCCCCTTCGGAGCTGTCGCCATGGGTACAACGGCTGCGCACACCGCAGCGCACAGTAGACCCAGCAGTCGGCGCACCGTCCTATCGTCAGCGCCACACGATCGGCAGGTCAAGTCAAGGTTTAGCTTCGATCAGGTCACCGCGCGGCTGCGACGCAGCTCCGGCGACCGGTCGCCGCTGGTGCCCCGATATGTTCGTATGCGTCGCGCACAGGCTTCCCGGGTATAGAAAGCAATGAATGTCACCGACAGACCGCAGCCGCCGCCCCGCTGAGGACGGCAGCACGACGAAGCTCACCACCGCGAGCGGCATCGCCGTGTCTCCGCTCACCGTCTGGCTGGGATCGGCGATGTACACCTTTCCCGTCGGCCGGGATGTGATCGTGGGTCGCGACCGCGAATGCGATATCCGTTTTCAGGACATCCATCCCGACGACCTCACGCTGATCTCGCGCGTGCACGCGATTCTGCGGTTTGACGGCGGTCAATGGGTCGTTGTCGACAAAAGCCAGAACGGCATTTACGTCGCCGGTTCACGCGCCAACGTGGTGCCCATCCGCGACCGCCTGAGCGTGGCATTGGGCAGCCCGCGCGGCCCAGAGCTGACATTCCGGGTCGCGACGTCATCGCCGCCGAGACCCCGCGATCCTCAGACAGTCGAACACCGGACCGATGAGCCGCCGGGCGGCAGCCCCGATACCGCGCTGTTCCGGCCGACCGGCCCGCAGCCCCGAGCTCGTGCACCGTGGCGGCCGCCGTCTCGCCCCATGGCGTCGCAGCCGCAGCCGAGCCGACCCACCCCTCTCCGACCGGTCAGCGGGCCGAGACGGGCCCCGGGCTCGGCGGCTTCGGCGACGATCGGCCGCGCCAAGACCAACAATGTCGTCGTCGAGGACGCGCTGGCCTCCCGCGTGCACGCGCTGCTGGTGTCCACCCCGGCCGGCTTGGAAATCCGCGACAACCACAGCAGCAACGGCACATTCGTCAACGGCGCACTGATCACCAGCGCGATGCTGCGCGACGGAGATGTCGTCACGATCGGCAACACCGACTTGCTCGCGACCGGCAACACTCTGGTGCCCCAACCGATGGCCGCCCGCACCAGTGGCCTGACCGCACACGGGCTGGCGCTGACCGTCGACGGGCGCCAACTGCTGCAGGACGTGTCCTTCACCGCGAAACCGGGGACGCTCACCGCGGTGATCGGGCCGTCCGGCGCAGGAAAGTCCACGCTGGTCAAGTTGATCGGTGGCGCGATGCCACGCAGCGCCGGTGTGGTGGCGTTCGACGGGCACGACGTGCACGCCGAGTACGCGTCGATGCGCTCGCGAATCGGGATGGTGCCGCAGGACGACGTTGTGCACCGCCAGCTCACCGTCGAGCAGGCGCTGCATTACGCCGCCGAGCTCCGGCTGCCGCCGGACACCTCCGCCGATGATCGACGTCACGTCGTCGAGCGGGTGCTCGATGAGTTGGAGTTGGCTCCGCACAAAACAACGCGCGTCGATAAGTTATCCGGCGGTCAGCGTAAGCGCGCATCGGTGGCCATGGAATTGCTGACCGGCCCGTCGCTGCTGATCCTGGACGAACCGACCTCAGGACTCGACCCCGCGTTGGACCGCCAGGTGATGACGATGCTGCGCCGGCTGGCTGACGCGGGCCGCGTGGTCATCGTCGTCACGCATTCGCTCACCTACGTCAGCATGTGCGATCAGATCCTGCTGTTGGCCCCGGGCGGCAAGACCGCCTTCGCCGACCCGCCCGCCCAGATCGGGCCGGCGATGGGCAGCACCGACTGGGCCGACATCTTCGCGCGAGTCAGCACCGACCCCGATGCGGCACATCGCGCGTATCTGGTCCGACATCCCCCCGCCCCGCGCCGGCCATCGCCCACCGCCGGCGCGGCGCCGCTGGGTCAGCCGCCGCGGACCAGCTCGTGGCGCCAGGTCGTGACGTTGGTGCGCCGCCAAACCCGGCTGATCACCTCCGACCGCGGATACTTCGCATTCCTGGCAGTGCTGCCGGTCGTCCTTGGCGTGCTGTCGCTGGCGGTGCCCGGAAGCACCGGGCTCGGATCCGCCAACCCGACAGCACCCGAAGAACCCATCGACATCCTGATCCTGCTCAACATCGGCGCGGTGTTCCTGGGTACCGCGCTGACCGTGCGCGATCTGGTCGGCGAGCGGATGATCTTCCAGCGCGAGCGGGCTGTGGGTCTGTCGGCGTCGGCCTACCTGATGGCCAAAGTCGTCGTCTACAGCACCGCGGCGCTGATCGGCACCGCGGTCATGGTCGCCATCATGACGATCGGCAAGGGCGCGCCCGCCCATGGCGGCGCACTGCTGGGCGGCGGCGTGGCGCACGGCGTCGTGGAGCTGTACCTGGGCCTGGCGCTGACGGCGATCACCTCGGCCATGGTGGGGCTGACGCTGTCGTCGCTGGCCCGCTCCACCGAACAGGTGCTGCCGATGCTCGTGGCGACGATCATGGTCTCGATGGTGTTGGCCGGCGGCCTGATTCCGGTGACGGGACGACTGGTCCTGGACCAGATGGCGTGGTTGGTGCCGGCCCGTTGGGGCTTCGCCGCCTCGGCGTCGACGGTCGATCTCAACAGCGTCGAGGCGGGGCTGCCCGTCGACCGGTTGTGGCGTCACGTGCCCAGCGCATGGCTGCAGGACACCGGCATGCTGGTGGCCCTGGCCGCCGTATTAGCGGGCCTTGTTCGATTCCGGCTGCGGCTGGGGAAACGGGCCCACTGATGCCGGTCTTCGTCCGCAGACTCTTCGGCATCGGCAAGTTGCCCGCCGACGTGCGCGCCGAAGTCGAGGCCGAGGGGGTCATCTACCTTGCCGACTATGTCCCCGTCACTCGGCGATTCAGCGGTGCGATTCCCGGCCTGCGATCGGCGCACAGCGTCGCGAGCTACGTCGGGTCGCTGGCGTTCACCTCACAGCGCGTCCTGGCGACCCTGTCATCGCTGCCCAAGCTTGCCGGCGCAGTAGTCGATGTGCGTTGGGACGCAACGCAATCCGGTACGGCCACGGCGGCGATATCGCCGAACGGGCTGCAGGTCGATGTGGAGGTCGATGAGATCGACCCGACATTCACCGGACACCTCTCACTGCACTACAAGCTCGACGTCCCCACCGACGTGCTGGTCGCGTTGCCGCGGCGATCGGTCACCTTCGACATGCCGCCGGAATACGTCTTACGGGCGGTGGGCGTCACCTACCGGCCGTGATGTGCCGAGGTCGCTTCCAGGCCGCCGACGTCGCCGACAGGTCGGGCCACGGTGGTCGGCGCAGGACGGCCGCACTGCCGAGCACCGCCGCGATCAGGCCGGTAGTTACCCCGATCAGCGCTATCCGGTTGGCGTCGACCGCCGGCACCCAGCGCGCCGTGCCGCCGTAGATCACGAACAACCCCATCGGCGTCGACGTGCCGGCACGGACCTTGGCAACGGGGATCACGGTGCCGCCGTCCGCGGTTCGGTAGGGCTCGCCGTAGACGCGTCCACGTGTGCCGTTGGTGGGCAATTGCTCCACTGACTCCGAAATATTCATTGGCTGATCCTTTTGACCGTGGGTTCGAGTTGAGTCTGACCGACCGAGCGGCTCGACACGTCGAAGTGGGCATGATTGGTCACTTCGGCACCCAACGGTTTCTACGATGACGATGTGGATGATCACGCATTCAGTCCGCGGGAGCGGCTGGCGGTCTATCGCGTGATCGCCGAACGTCGTGACATGCGCCGATTCGTGGCCGGCAGCACAGTTCCCGAAGATGTTCTGGCCCGCCTGCTGCAGGCCGCCCACGCCGCACCCAACGTCGGCCTGATGCAGCCATGGCGATTCATCCGGATC
>DASXJI010000623.1:0-7251 GCA_036497495.1 Mycobacterium sp. | reverse complement strand
GCTGCGCCCGGTCAACCTGGAGGTCAAGGCCGGCGAACATTTGGCCATCACCGGGGCCAACGGTTCTGGCAAGACCACGCTGATGCTGGTGCTGGCCGGCCGGGAACCGACATCGGGCACCATCGAGCGTCCCGGGTCGGTCGGGCTGGGCCGGTTGGGCGGCACCGCGGTGGTCATGCAGCATCCGGAAAGTCAGGTGCTGGGCACCCGCGTCGCCGACGACGTGGTGTGGGGCCTGCCGCCCGGGACGACCACCGACGTCGCCCAGTTGCTCCGTGAAGTCGGCCTGGAGTCGCACGCCGAACGCGACACCGGAAGTTTGTCCGGGGGTGAGCTGCAGCGGCTGGCGGTGGCGGCCGCGCTGGCGCGTGAGCCCGCCTTGCTCATCGCCGACGAAGTCACCAGCATGGTCGACCAGGAGGGCCGTGAAGCGCTGCTCGGCGTGTTATCCGGCCTGAAGCAGCGGCACCGGACGGCGCTCGTGCACATCACGCATTACAACAACGAAGCCGAATCCGCCGATAGCACCATCAACCTCAGCGAGTCCGGGGACAACACCAGCATGGTCGAGACGGTCCCTGTGCCGGTGGCGACGCCGGCGATGGGGCACGAGTCTGGACCGGCGATCCTCGAGGTCACCGGCGTCAGCCACGAATACAACAGCGGAACGCCGTGGGCCAAGGCTGCGCTGCGCGACGTCAACTTCGCGGTACACCAAGGCGACGGCTTGTTGATCCATGGCGGCAACGGCTCGGGCAAGTCGACGCTGGCGTGGATTCTCGCCGGGCTGACGGTACCGACCACCGGCTCCTGCCTGCTTGACGGCCGACCCTCGCACGAACAGGTCGGCGCGGTGGCGCTGTCGTTTCAGGCGGCGCGACTGCAGCTGATGCGCAGCCGGGTCGACTTGGAAGTGGCTTCGGCGGCCGGCTTTTCGCCCAAGGACCAGGACCGGGTGGCGACCGCGCTGGCCGTCGTCGGGTTGGACAGTACGTTGGCCAAGCGGCGCATCGATCAGCTCAGCGGAGGCCAGATGCGCCGGGTGGTGCTGGCCGGTCTGCTGGCACGGTCGCCGCGGGCGCTGATTCTCGATGAACCGTTGGCCGGCCTCGACGCTGTAACCCAAAGCGGTTTGGTGCGATTGCTCGAGGAGCTGCGCCGTGAGCAGGCTCTGACTGTCGTGGTGATATCCCACGACTTCGGCGGCTTGGAAGAGCTCTGCCCGCGCACATTGGATCTGCGTGACGGTGTGCTGCACGCGGTCACGGCGGCAGCCGGGGGATTGTCGTGACCACCGCGCCCCCCGACGAACGATCCGAACGCCGGCCGTCTCGTTCGGTCGTACTGTTGCGTCCGGTGCCCGGCAGCTCCGTGGTCCACGACCTGTGGGCCGGCACCAAACTGCTGGCGGTCGGCGGCATTTCGGTACTGCTGACGTTCTACCCGGGGTGGATTGCCATCGGATTGGTGGCTGCGCTGGTGCTGACGGCGGTCCGGCTCGCGCATATTCCGCGCGGCGCGCTTCCGAATGTGCCGCACTGGTTGTGGATGCTGTTGGCACTTGGCGGGATGTCGGCGGCGTTCGCCGGCGGCAGCCCGACGATTCACGTGGCCGGAGTTCCGATCGGACTGGGCGGGCTGCTGAACTTCTTGCGGGTCACCACGTTGTCGTTCGTGTTGCTCGGGCTGGGTGCGATGGTGTCGTGGACCACCAATGTCGCCGAAATCGCACCTGCGGTAGCAGCTTTGGGCCGACCGTTACGGTGGTTACGGGTTCCCGTCGACGAGTGGGCCGTCGCCATCGCACTGGCGTTGCGTGCATTTCCGATGCTGATCGACGAATTCCGGGTGCTCTACGCCGCGCGTCGGTTGCGGCCCAAGCGGGTCGCCGACACCCGCAGGGCACGCCGCCGACGCTGGGCGCTGGAAGTGGTCGACCTGATTACCACGGCTTTGACCGTGACGTTGCGGCGCGCTGACGAGATGGGCGACGCCATTACCGCGCGCGGTGGGATCGGCCAGATCTCAGCGCTGCCGTCACGGCCGAAGCAGGCCGACTGGATAGCGCTCGGGATCACTGTCGCGGTCTGTGCCGCGGCGGTCGCGCTCGAAATACCCCTCGGACGCTAGCCGCGCGCGGCCGCGTTGGCGGCTTCCTGGGCCCGGTGCAGGGTCGTCGCGACATCGCTGCGGCCCAGGAACATCTCGTCAAAATAGGGCTTGATGGCCTCATACCCGGCGGCGAAGCCGGTGCCGCCGGGAGCGGCGATGCGCGGGCCGTTGAGAACGTCGAAGAACGGCTTGACGTCGACACCTTTGCTCAGCCAGTGATCGAAGTAGGCCTTTTGGGCTGCGGTGACCGCAGGGATGGCGCTGCCCTGACGGCCGAGGTACTGGTTGGCCTCTGCACTGCCCATCCAAGCCAGCACCTGGCGTACCGCCTCAGGATGCGGGGAGGCCGAATTACCCGCCGCAGCAATGCCGTTGGTGACGCTGACCCGGCCCTTCGGGCCCGCGGGCATCATCGTCACGCCCCAGTGGAAATTGGCTTGCCCGGCGATCGCGGCCAAGTTGTAGGTGCCGGATTGAAACAGCGCCATCTTGCCGGCCAGGAACTGGTTGCGGGAGAAGTCGCCGTTCTCGTTGGTGTCCGAAGCGGGCGGCGCAACGTGGTCGGCGTTGATCAGCTTCACCAGATAAGTGAAAGCCTCGACGGCAGCCGGGTTGTCGAACGCGAACCGATCACCGTCCTGGAAGACGCCGCCCGCCGATCCTATGTAGTTGAGGTAAATACCCTGCGCGTCGTTGGCTGCGTTGTACGCCCACCGCCGGATCCGGTTGGGATCGAAACCCGGTGTGCCCGCGGAACGTCCGTCGACGTCCACGGTCAGGCGGGCCAGCAGCGGTCGCAGTGTGTCGTCGCTGCCTGGGCTCCACCGCAGTGTCGTCAGCCTTGCGGGGTCGACTCCCGCCGCGGCGAGCAGGTCCGTGTTGTAGTACAACGCGATACCAGCGTCGGTCAGTTGCGGAACTGCCCATAGTCTCCCCCCTCGGGTGAACTGCTGGACCACCGACGACTCCCACGTCGATGCAACCTGCGGCCCGAAGGTTTTTCCGACATCTATCAGCCGGCCGCTGTCGGCGTATCCGGCGAGGTAGGCGTTGGACAGCCAAAAAATGTCGTCGGCCGTGCCGCCAGCGACGTCAGTCCGCAGAGTGTTGAAGTACGTGGAATACGAGACGACATCGGTCTGGATTTCGATGTCGGGGTGTGTCCGGGTGAATGCGGCAAACGACAGTCGGTACGCCTTGGCGACCTGCTGATCCCAGAGTCGCACGGTCACAACGGTTTTGCCACTGGGCGGTCGGGCCGTCACGTCCAGGAGCACCGCCGCAGCGGCCAATAACGCGGCGACAAGCACCCAGCCCAGGGCGAACAGGGTGGAAAACCGCGGCCGGGTCACTTGAGCCCCGTGACGACGATCGACCGCACAATGTGCCGCTGGAAAATCAGGAACAAGACCAGCAGTGGCACGACCGCAGCGCCCACCGCGGCCATTACCAGAGTCCACTGCGCGTTGTAGCGGGATTGCAGCGCTGCCGTCGCCACCGTCAATACCTGCCATTTGGTGCCGCTGGTGATGATCAGCGGCCACAGGAAGTGGTGCCATTCCGACACCACGGTGATCAGCATCAGCGTCACGATCACCGGCCGACTGGACGGCACAACCACGTGCAAGATCACATCCAGCGTGGTGGCGCCGTCCAGGTATGCGGCGTTGATCAGGTCATCCGGGATGGTGCGAAAGTGTTGACGTAGCAGGAAGATTGCGTATGGCGAGCCGAAGACGAACGGCAACACCAAGGCCCAGAATGTGTTGCGCAGCCCCAATTGCGCCATCATCAGATACAGCGGCACCACCGTGACGCTGCCCGGCACCATCAAGGTCGCGAGATAGATCCAGAAGAGTCCGTCTCGGCCGGGAAAGCGCAGCCTGGCGAACGCATACGCGGCCACCACTGACGAGCTCAGCTGTCCAAGCAGGCTCACCGATGTCATCAACGCCGTCACCGCCAGTGCCCGGCCGAAACCCGCGCCGCCCAGGTTGGTGTAGTTGACCAGCGTGGGTGGCCGCGGCCACGTCAATGGTGTGCCGGTCGCGAACTGATGCGGCGACGTGAATGAGGTAAGCAGGCCGAGTCCGAACGGCGCCAGTATGATCACCGCGCCCACCGCCAGCCCGAGGTAAACCAATGCCGCCGAGGGCTTTTTAAGTGAGGTCATAGCTGATCCGGCTTCGGAAGTACAGGTGCTGAACGAGGGTGATGGTGACCAGGATGACGAACAGCACCACCGCCATCACCGACGCCCGGCCGATGGCCGCGGCCCCGAACGCCTCGGCGTAGATGCGGTGCGCGACCAGATCCGTGTGGTTCTGCGGCCCGCCGCCGGTCAGCGCGTAGACCGTGTCGAAGACCTGTGCGGCGCTGATGACGCCGGTGACCAGTACAAAGAACATGGTCGGCCGCAGCATCGGCAGGGTGATGCGCCGGAACCGCTGCCAGGAGGTCGCGCCGTCGATGCGCGCCGCGGAGTGGATCTCGGCGGGGATGGCCAGGATGCCGGCGAGGAAAAACAGCGCGACGTACCCGACGTTGGTCCACACGACGACCGCCGACACTACCGGCAGAGCCAATCCGGGATCGGTGAGCCATTCGATGCGATGCCCCAGCACCGTGCTCACGGCGCCGTCGGTGGGTGCCAAAATCCAGCGCCACAGCACCGCGATCGCCAGCGGGACGCTGATCCACGGCAGCACGTAAATCGTGCGGAACAAGCCACTGCCAGGCAGATCGCGGGCCAGCAGCGCGCCGACAGCCAAGCCGAGCGCGGTCTGTACCGGGACCACGATCGCCACAAACGTACATGTCACCAGCAGCGAATTGCCGAACGTCTTGTCGGTGACCACCGAGCGCCAATTCTGGCCTCCGACATACTCGATCGGCCCGAGCAGGTCCCAGCGATGCAGGCTCAGCCACACCACCACCAAGATCGGCAGCAGCAGAAACGTCACCACCCCGAACAGGCTCGGCGCGATCAACGCATACGCCAGCGCGGTCGATCGGCGCCCAGTGTTCTTCATCGGATTTGCGACGTGTGAAAACTCCTGGCTGTAGCCGGAGGAGAAAATTGCCGCGTTCCTCCTTTCGGGGTCTTGTCGGTGCCCGCGCCTACGTTGCGGGTGTGTGCAGGTTTCGGTTGCTTCCTAGTATTGAGCAGGTGCCAGCATTGGCCGAGCATTGTCGCCATTCCCGGTTTGTGTGGAATCTGGCCGTCGAGCAGCAGCAGCACTGGCGGCCAGGACGCCAGGCACCCCGTTACAACGAGCAATGTGCACAGTTGACTGCGGTCCGCGCCGAATGCGGGTGGCTGGCGGCCGGCTCGCATGCCGTGCAGCAGCAGGCGTTGCGGGACTTCGCCCAAGCGATGCGGAACTTTTTCAACGGTACCCACCGTCCCCCGACGTGGCGCAAGGCCGGCCGGCACGAAGGATTTCGGCAGGTCGGATTCAAACCGCGCCACCTCAAGCGGCTGAGCCGCCACTATGGGCAGGTATGGATACCCAAGGTGGGTTGGGTGCGGTTTCGGTGGACCCGCGAGATCCCCGAGGCCGTGAAGTCTTACCGAGTCACCTTGGATCGATCGGGGCGCTGGCACATTGCTTTTGCCGCCATCCCCGAATCCATTCCAGGTCCCGATGACGGCAGCGTAGTGGGTATTGATCGCGGCGTGACCGTGTCGGCTGCGCTGTCCACTGGGGAACTTCTGCATGCCCCTGGCCTTCGTGCTGGTGAAACAAAGCGACTGCGGCGGTTGCAGCAGCGGTTGGCGCGAGCGCGACGGGGATCGAACCGTCGGGTACGAACGAAGCTGGCCATTGCCAGATTGCGCGCCCGCGAAACAGATCGCCGCCGTGACTGGGTGGAAAAGACCACCACCGATGTGGCGCGGCGCTTCTCGACCATCCGTGCCGAGAAGTTGGATGTGCGTGGCATGACCCGGTCGGCGCGCGGTACGCGTGAATGCCCCGGCACCAACGTCGCGCAGAAGCGCGGCCTCAACCGAGAGATTCACCGCCAAGGGTGGGGCGCGCTGGTTGCCCGGCTGAAGCACAAAGCCGCCGGGCGGCTCGACTTCGTCCCCGCCGCGTACACTTCGCAACGATGCGCCCGGTGTGGGCATGTCGCGCCGGAAAACCGCAAGAGCCAAGCGGTTTTCCAGTGCGTCGCCTGCGGCGCGGGCCCGTGTAATGCCGACGTGAACGCCGCACGCAACATCGCCGCCGGACGGGCGGTGACAGCACGGGGAGACCTCGGCGTTAGCCGGTCTGTGAACCGTGAACCTCAACCCTGTTCTCCTGCTGCCTAGCTAGGACGGAGTTGGAACCGATCGGCTTAAGCCGGTGGGGGACGTCAATAAAGCCGGTCGATACGGTAGGTGTCGTGACACCGAACCGGGGGATCGATGCCGACTTCCTCAGCCTGCCGCGCCACGAACTCGCCGGCACTGCGCTAGCTGCCGCCACCGCGGCCGGAGCGACGCATGCCGACCTGCGAATTCACCGGCTGGTCAACGAGACCATCCAGGTGCGCGACGGCGAGTTGGAGACCGCGGTGGTCAACCGTGAGATCGGCCTGGCCATCCGGGTGGTGGTAGACGGCACATGGGGCTTCGCGTCGCACGCCGAGCTGTCTCCGGAAGTCGCCGCGGATACGGCACGTCGCGCGGTGGGGGTGGCCCGTACCCTCGCCACGCTGAACACCGACCGCGTCGAGCTGGCGCCCGAGCCCGTGTACACCGACGCCACCTGGGTGTCGAGCTACCGCATCGACCCGTTCACCGTGCCGCTCACCGACAAGATCGCGGTGCTCGACGAATACTCCGGCAGGCTGCTGGCCGCCGACGGTGTCGATCACGTGTCAGCAGGCCTGCAGTCCGTCAAAGAGCAGACCTTCTACGCCGACACCGCCGGCTCGTCGATCACGCAGCAGCGGGTCAGGGTGCACCCTCGTCTGGAGGCGGTGACCGTGGACACCGCCGGCGGCGGGTTCGACTCGATGCGCACGCTGGCACCGCCGATGGGACGCGGCTGGGAGGCGCTGGCCGGCGACGACGTGTGGAACTGGACCGACGAGCTCGCTCAACTGCCGTCGCAGCTGGCCGAGAAGATGAAGGCACCCAGCGTGGCT
>DASXJI010000622.1:0-10448 GCA_036497495.1 Mycobacterium sp. | reverse complement strand
ATCCTTTTCATCGACCTGGTCGGCTCGACGACCTTGACGGCGAGTAGGCCGCCGCAGGAGGTGGCCCAGGTACTCAACGACTTCTTCCACATCGTGGTCAGCACCGTGGACGACCACCATGGGCTGATCAACAAATTCCAGGGTGACGCCGCGCTGGCGGTCTTCGGGGCCCCGCTGGCTTTGGACGGGGCGGCATCGTCGGCATTGGCGACCGCCCGCAGGCTACGGGATCAACTGCGTCGGCTACCGATGGTCGACTTCGGGATCGGCGTATCGGCAGGGCCGGTGTTCGCCGGGAACATCGGCGCCGAAAAGCGTTACGAATACACCGTCGTCGGCGATGCGGTCAACGAGGCGGCGCGACTGGCCGACTTCGCCAAAACGCTGGACCAACGGATCGGGTGTTCGGCCGCCGCGATCGAGCGCGCCGACGTCGCCGAGCGGGCGCATTGGGTGTCTGACTGCGAGACGGTGCTACGCGGTCGGTCGGACTCCACGCACATCTGGACTCCGGCGAGCTAGGAGTAGCTGTGGTCGGTGCCGATGATCAGTTCGTTTTCGCCGCGGTCGCAGACCAGCGACGTCAGTTCGCGAGTCTGATCAACGACCTCGACGATGCGCAACTCGCGACGCCGAGCCTGTGCCTGGGCTGGGATGTCAAGACGGTGGCCGCGCACGTGGTGAGTACCGTGCTCGACGGGATGCCGGGGTTTCTTCAGATGGCGGTCCGGTGCGGGAGCCTGAGTCGCGGGATCGACAAACTGGCGCGACGCCGGGCACAGGCACCGATGGCCGAGATCGTCGCAGCTCTCCGTGAGCACGCCGATCGCCCGATCTCGTCACCCGTGTTCGGCCCACGGGGTCCGCTGGCAGACATCTTGGTGCACGGCGGCGATGTCCGGATTTCGCTCGGCCTGCCGTTTGAGCCCGATATCCAGCACACGGTGTCGGCGATGGACTTTCTCACCGGCCGCTGGCCGATCGGCTTTGTGCCCGTGAACCGGCTGCGCGGAATTCGATTGTCCGCTAACGATGTAAGCCGGTCCTGGCGCGACGGCGCCGAGATCAACGGGCCGGTGGCAGCTCTGATGATGAGCGTCTGCGGGCGTACTGCGTTGCTGGACACACTCGCCGGGCCAGGGTCGACGGTTTTGCGTCGTCGACTTTCTACCTGACGAGCCGCTTTCACGCTTGGCGACCCGGCCGCAGCAGTTGCCGAATGCCTTACAGTTGTCCAGTCAGTCGAGTCAGCGAAAGGGGCGACGATCCCCATGTCCATTCCCCGATATCCCGACGACATCACCGTCGAATGGCTCTCAACCGTCCTGAGCAATCGCGGCACACCGGTGTGGTTGTCCGACGTCGACATCACCGCTATCGGTACCGGGCAGACCGGAGCGACGTATCGGGTCACGGCGACGTACGCCGGTGATGCGGGCAGCCTGCCAGGCACCTTCGTGATCAAACTGCCCGCTCAGGACGACACCGTACGCGACCGGGTGACCATCGGCTACCGCAGCGAGTGTGCGTTCTACACGGGGGTGGCCGATCGAGTGCGGGTGCCCGTCCCGCAGTGTTTCTACTGCGAGATCAGCGAGGACGCGCTGGACTACGCGCTGCTTCTGGCCGATCAGGCTCCGGCTGTGCAAGGCGATCAGATCGCAGGCTGTGGCGAGCGCGAAGCGCGACTGGTCGTGACGGCGTTAGCCGGACTGCACGGGCCCAGTTGGTGTGATCCCTTTTGGCTGGACTTCCCCGGGATCGCGTTCGCCCGACCAGACGAAGCGTCGGCCGGCGGTCTGGGCGAGGTGGCGCGCATGAGTGCCGAGATCACGTTGGACAAGCTCGGTGACCGAATGAGCGCGTCCGATCGGAAAACCTTCCCCACCGCAATGGGTTTGGTGACGCCCTGGCTGCTCGCCGAGCGGGACCGGTTCGCGCTGTTGCACGGCGACTATCGGCTCGACAATTTGTTGTTCTCTCCCGACGCCGCCGGCGTGACAGTGGTGGACTGGCAGACGCTCGGGGTGGGCCTGCCCGCGCGCGACCTCGCGTACTTCACCGCGACCAGCCTCGAGCCGGAGCTGCGTGCATCGATCGAACACGACCTTGTCGACGAATACCACCGAGCCCTTGCCGACTACGGCGTCACTGGCTACGACCGCGAAACCTGTTGGCGTGATTATCGACTCGGTCTGGTCCAAGCCCTGTTGATCTCGGCGCTGGGATTCGCTTTCGCCACCGCAACCGACCGCGGAGACGACATGGTGCTCACCATGTTGGCCCGCGGCTGCCAGGCCATCCGCGACCTCGGCACGCTAGATCTCATTGCGTGAGGTGTATCAGTACTGCGTCGAACCTTGATCGATCGGGATCGCTGCCGCGGTGATGTTTCGCGATTCGTCGCTGGCCAGCCAACACACCGCATCGGCGATATCCTCGGGCTCGGCAACCCAATTCGGTAGAAACGGTGTGAGGGTGTTCGCCAAGTGCGGGCTGGTCTCGGTAAAGTTTGCCAAGGCGCCGACCATGTCGCCGCCGCCCATTGCAGTGTTGACCGGGCCGGGGTGCACACTGTTGACCCGGATCGAATGCGTACCCAACTCGGCGGCGAACGCGCGTGCCATCCCGGTCACCGCGTGCTTGCTGGCGGTGTAGTGCACCATGAATGGCTGCATCTTCATGCCGGCCGCGGAGCTGATCAAAACGATCGACCCGCCGCGACCGCCGTCGATGATCTGCTGCGCGCCGGCCATCACGGTGTTCCATGTTCCAGTTACATTGACCTCCATCACGTCGCGAAACGATTCGGGAGTGATCTCGTTCCAGGCCTGCGGCGCCGTGATGCCGGCGTTGGCGACGATGATGTCCAGTCGGCCCAGGGTTGCGACGGCGCTGCTTACCGCGTCACGTAAGGCATCGAAATCACGAACGTCCGTCGCGGAGGCAATGATTCGACGGCCAGCAGCCTCGACGAGCCGAACGGTTTCGGCGAGATCCTCCGGTGTTGCCGAGTCGTAACGGACACAGGATGGAAGCTTGCCCGCGATGTCGACGGCGACGATGTCGGCGCCTTCGCGGGCCATCCGGACGGCGTGCGCGCGGCCCTGGCCGCGCGCCGCCCCGGTGATGAATGCGACCTTGTCCGTCAACCGGCCAGTCATGGGTGCTCCGTATCGTAAGGGCCACTGTAACGGGGACGACAATACGTCACTGCTTGCGCTGTGCCGCCTTGACCAGGTTCGAACCGATGATCAGCCGCTGAATCTCACTGGTTCCCTCGTACAGTCGCAGCAGGCGCACGTCGCGGTAGATGCGTTCCACCGGCACCTCGCGCATGTATCCGCTACCACCGTGGATCTGCACGGCGAGATCGGCGACCTTGCCGGCCATTTCGGTACAGAACAGCTTCGCCGCCGACGGGGCGACGCGCCGGTCCTGGTCGGTGAGCCACAGCCGGGCGGCGTCACGGACGAGCGCGCGACCGGCCATCACTCCGGTCTGCTGGTCGGCCAGCATCGCCTGCACCAGCTGGAAGTTACCGATCGGTGTGCCGCCCTGGGTGGCCGTCGCCGCGTAGTTCACGGATTCATCCAGCGCCCGCTGCGCGGCTCCCACGGCCAGCGCGGCGATGTGAATCCGCCCGCGCGCCAACGAGGTCATCGCCGCGCGGTACCCGATGTCCTCGCTGCCGCCGACCAGTGCCCCGGCGGGTACGCGGACGTCGGTGAAGCGCACGTCTGCGGTCCAGGCACCTTCCTGTCCCATCTTGGCGTCCTTGGTTCCGACCTCGACTCCGGGGGAGTCGGCAGGAACCAGGAATACGGCGATGCCCGGTCCAGCGTCATCGGCTGGACGAGTCCGCGCGAAGACCACGAACAGGTCGGCAACCGGAGCGTTGGTGATGAATCGCTTTTCGCCGGTGATCACCCAATCGCCTGTTGCACCATCGCGAATAGCCTTGGTGCGCAGTCCCGCTGGGTTCGACCCTGCCCCCGGTTCGGTCAGGGCGAACGAGGCGATCTGTCCAGACGCCAGCGACTCCAGCCAGGTGGCTTTCTGCTCGTCGGTGCCGAACCCCACCAGGACCTGACCGGCGATGCCGTTGTTGGTGCCGAACATCGACCGGAGCGCCAGCGAGGTATAGCCCAACTCCATCGCCAGCTCGACGTCTTGGGTGATGTCGAGCCCGAGTCCACCCCACTCCTGCGGGATGGCATAGCCGAACAGGCCCATGTCCTTGGCCTGGTTCCGAAGGTCGTCTGGCACCCGGTCGGTCGCCAGAATCTCTTGCTCCCGCGGGACGACCGCGGTGCGGACGAACTGCCGGGTCTGGGCGAGGATCTGCCGGAAGTCGTCGTCGTCGACGACCGAGTTAGGCATGAATCAGCGCTCCCTTCGAGCGGTGTTGTCGCGGGTGACGCTTGCGGCGGGACCCCGCCGACGGTCTGCAGGCAGCGATCATATATGAAATATGATGTGCGACGATGTCCCGCATCGGGGCCTGAATAGAAGGACGGTGATCGTGTGTCGTTGTTGACCGGTCAGACCGCAGTTATCACCGGTGGCGCCCAAGGGCTGGGTTTCGCCATCGCGCAGCGGTTCGTTGATGAGGGTGCCCGAGTAGTACTCGGTGACGTGAATCTCGAGGCGACGCAGGCCGCGGCCGCACAACTCGGCGGCGACGAGGTCGCCATCGCGGTGCGTTGCGATGTGACATCCGGGGATGACGTCGATGCACTGGTCGGGGCGGCCGTCGACCGGTTCGGCGCGCTCGACATCATGATCAACAACGCCGGAATCACCCGCGACGCGACGATGCGCAAGATGACCGAGGAACAGTTCGATCAGGTGATTGCGGTGCATCTGAAGGGAACGTGGAACGGGTTGCGCAAGGCCGCAGCGATCATGCGGGAGAACAAGCGCGGGACGATCGTGAACATGTCGTCGATATCCGGGAAGGTCGGCATGGTCGGCCAGACCAACTATTCGGCGGCTAAGGCCGGCATCGTCGGTATGACCAAGGCGGCATCGAAGGAACTCGCGCACCTCGGTGTGCGAGTCAACGCAATCCAGCCCGGGCTGATCAGGTCGGCGATGACAGAGGCGATGCCGCAACGGATTTGGGACGCAAAAGTCGCGGAGGTGCCGATGGGACGGGCCGGCGAGCCCGAAGAAGTCGCCACCGTCGCATTGTTCCTGGCCTCCGATCTGTCGTCATACATGACCGGCACCGTCCTCGAGGTGACCGGCGGGCGGCACCTGTGAGCACCCGCGAAGCCGTGATCTGCGAACCGGTTAGGACCCCGATCGGGCGCTACGGGGGAATGTTCAAGTCGCAGAGTGCTGTTGAGCTCGGAGTGGCCGCTCTTACCGGGCTGCTCGAACGGACCGGCGTTCCACCCGACGCGGTACAGGATGTCATCCTGGGGCACTGCTATCCCAACAGCGAGGCACCGGCGATCGGACGCGTGATCGCACTTGATTCGGGACTGCCGGTGACGGTGCCCGGCATGCAGGTAGACCGTCGCTGTGGATCGGGTCTCCAAGCGGTCATTCAGGCAAGTCTCCAGATCAGCTCTGGTGACCACGATCTCGTCGTCGCCGGCGGCGCGGAGAGCATGAGCAACGTCGCGTTCTACTCCACCGACATGCGTTGGGGTGGCAGCCGTGGCGGCGTACAGGTGCACGACGGACTGGCGCGCGGACGCTCCACTGCCGGTGGTCGCCATTATCCGGTGCCCGGCGGGATGCTGGAAACCGCGGAGAATCTGCGCCGCCAATACGACATCTCGCGTCAGGAGCAGGACGAACTAGCAGCGGCGTCACACCAGCGGGCGGTGGCTGCGCAGAAGGACGGCGTCCTGGCCGAGGAGATCATCCCGGTCACTGTGCGTGGCCGACACGGCAAGGAGGTGATCGACACCGATGAGCATCCGCGGGCCGACACCACAGTGGAATCGCTGCGTAAGCTCAACCCCGTTCTGCTCAAGGATGATCCAGAAGCGACGGTGACGGCGGGAAACGCCAGCGGTCAAAACGACGCGGCCTCCATGTGTCTGGTGACAACCCCGGAGAGGGCCGCCGAACTCGGCCTCACCCCGCTGGTCCGGCTGGTGTCCTGGGGCGTCGCGGCCGTGCCACCCAACGTCATGGGAATTGGCCCGGTACCTGCCACCGAGCTCGCCCTGGCCAAGGCGGGCCTGCAATTGGGCGACATCGACCTCATCGAACTCAACGAGGCGTTTGCCGCACAGGCACTTGCCGTGATGCGAGAATGGGGCTTTGGCGCCGCCGACCGGGAGCGGACAAACGTGCACGGCTCGGGTATCTCACTGGGCCATCCAGTCGGCGCGACCGGCGGCAGGATGCTGGCCACGCTGGCGCGCGAACTCAATCGGCGAGGTGCGCGCTACGGGCTGGAAACCATGTGCATCGGCGGCGGACAAGGCCTCGCCGCGGTTTTCGAGCGAGTCGGGCCGCAGTGACGACGCCCTTGGCCGATCTCACGATCATCGAGGTCTCCAGCTTCGTCGCCGCACCGTTGTGCGGAATGACGTTGAGCCAATTGGGGGCCAAGGTGATTCGGGTCGACCCCATCGGCGGCGCGTCCGATACTCGCCGGTGGCCGATTACGGCGAAAGGCACGTCCATCTACTGGACCGGTCTGAACAAGGGAAAGCGGTCAGCCACACTCGATTTGCGATCAACTGAAGGACAGGACCTGGTCCAGCGACTGATCGTCGAAGGCGACGGCGTGGTGGTGACCAACGCCGCGGGGCTGCCCTGGTTGTCGTACGACACGCTCGCCGCAAAACGTCCCGACCTGATCCATCTCCAGGTCCTCGGCCGTCATGACGGCTCCACCGGTGTGGACTACACCGTCAATGCGGCAACCGGATTCCCGTTGGTGACCGGCCCGGTGGACCACGCAGGTCCGATCAATCATGTGCTGCCGGCCTGGGACGTCTGCTGTGGTCTGTATGCCGCGCTCGCGATCGTCGCGGCGGTGCGTCGCCGCGACCAGTCCGGCGCGGGCGCCCAGGTCAGTCTCGCGTTGGAAGACGTTGCGTTAGCCACCGCCGGCAATCTCGGCCTGCTGACCGAGCCTCAGGTGAACGGCACTCAACGTGAGCGCCTGGGAAACGCGATCTATGGGCAGTACGGTCAAGATTTCACCAGTAGCGACGGCGTCGCTTTCATGATCGTGACGCTGACCAAACGTCATTTTCAGGACCTCGTCGAGGTATCCGGCACGGGTGCAGCCATTTCCGCGCTGGCCGACTCGCTTCGCGCGGATTTCACCGAGGAGGGCGTTCGCTATCGATACCGCGAGGTGCTCAGCGGACTCTTCGCCACCTGGTTCGCAGATCACACGGCCGACCAGATCACGCAGGTGTTGTCGGCCACCAGCGTTTTGTTCGAGCGCTACCAGAGCTTCGCGCAGGTCGCCAACGACGAACGGGTGACGGCAAATCCGTTGTTTGCCCGGCTGCACCAGGACGGTCTGGGGGACTATCTCGCGCCCGGGATGCCCACCGTGTTTGACGGTGGACATTTCACAAGCGAGCCCGCACCGAGATTGGGTGGAGACACCGCCGAGGTACTCGCCACGAGCCTCGGGCTGACTGCCGCCGACATCACGCGTCTGACCGATGCGAAGACGATCGCCTGCTAATCGAGAAGGAAGGCGCCTAATGACCAAACTTGCCCAGACCATTGGCCTCACCGACGTTCAAGACGAGATCATCTCCACGGTAAGGCAATTCGTTGAGAAGGAGGTCATCCCTAGTGCGCCCGAGCTGGAGCGCACTGACACCTATCCGGAAGCGATCGTTGACCAGATGCGGGAGATGGGTCTGTTCGGATTGATGATCCCGCAGGATTACGGCGGATTAGGCGAGTCGCTGCTGACCTACGCGCTGTGCGTCGAAGAATTGGCCCGCGGGTGGATGAGCATCTCGGGGGTGCTCAACACTCACTTCATCGTCGCCTACATGCTGCGCCAGCACGGCACCGACGAGCAGAAGCAGCGCTTCCTGCCGCGCATGGCGGCCGGCGAGATACGCGGATCGTTCTCGATGTCGGAGCCGGAGTTGGGTTCTGACG
Source organism: Mycobacterium sp. (assembly GCA_036497495.1). GTDB lineage: Bacteria > Actinomycetota > Actinomycetes > Mycobacteriales > Mycobacteriaceae > Mycobacterium. Next base: position 2,339 of record DASXJI010000622.1, on the reverse strand, counting down.
TCGCCGCGATCCGCACCCGCGCGACGCGGGGCGGCGACGGCGACTACACGATCAATGGCCAGAAGATGTGGCTGACCAACGGCGCCAGCTCCAGTTTGGTGGCCGTACTGGTTCGCACCGATGAGGGCGCAGAGGCGCCGCACCGCAATCTGACCGCGTTCCTGATTGAGAAGCCGACCGGATTCGGTGAGGTGTTACCCGGGCTGCTGATACCGGGCAAGATCGACAAGCTGGGCTACAAGGGGATTGACACCACGGAGCTCATCTTCGACGGATACGCCGCGAGCGCCGACGACGTCTTGGGCGGCGTGCCGGGGCAGGGTTTCTATCAGATGATGGACGGCATCGAGGTTGGACGTGTCAACGTATCGGCCCGGGCCGTCGGGGTGGCCATCCGCGCGTTCGAGCTCGCCGCGCGCTATGCCCAGCAGCGTCACACCTTCGGCAAGCCGATCGCCGAGCACCAGGCCATTGCCTTCCAAATCGCAGAAATGGCAACCAAAGTCGAAGCCGCTCACCTGATGATGGTCAACGCGGCCCGGTTGAAGGATTCCGGTGAGCGCAACGACGTCGCGGCGGGAATGGCGAAGTATCTTGCCAGCGAATTCTGCTCGGAGGTCACCCAGCAGAGCTTCCGCATCCACGGTGGATACGGCTACTCCAAAGAGTATGAGATCGAGCGGCTGATGCGCGACGCTCCGTTCCTGCTCATCGGCGAGGGAACCAGCGAGATCCAGAAGTCCATCATCAGCAAGCGGCTGCTCGCCGAGTACCGGATTTGACCGTGAGCGTCCCGGATTTCGTCGCGCGACCGCAGCTCTCCGAAGACGTTGCGCGCTATGTCCGTAAGCGGATCTTCGATGGCACGTATTCGGCGGGCGAGTACGTCCGTCTGGATCAGCTGGCGGCTGAACTAGGGATCAGCGTCACGCCGGTGCGGGAGGCGCTCTTCGAATTACGCGCCGAGGGGCTGCTGGCGCAGCAGCCGCGTCGTGGGTTCGTGGTGCTACCGGTCACCGAGCGCGACCTTGCCGACGTCGCCAATCTGCAGGCACACGTCGGTGGTGAGCTCGCCGCCCGAGCCGCGGTCAACATCGACGACGACCAACTGCGTGAACTCAAAGCAATCCAGGCTGAGCTCGAGGAAGCTTACGCGGGCAGCGATATCGAGGGAACGGTGCGGCTCAACCACGAGTTCCATCGGGCCATCAATGTGGCCGCCGAGTCGCCAAAGCTTGCGCAGATGATGTCGCAGATCACCCGTTATGCGCCGGAATCCGTTTTTCCCACCATCGCGGGCTGGCCCGGTCAGTCGATCAAAGATCACCGCCGCGTGGTGGCAGCGCTGGCCAAACACGACAGCGAGCTGGCCCGCAAAGCGATGTCGGATCACCTTGCCGCCGGCGCGGCTCCGCTGATCGACCACCTCGCCCAACACGGGGTCGTGGATTCGACCTAGGCGGGCTGCACGCTGTCCGTGGCGGCCAGTACTTCGCGCAACCGTCGGACATCGACCTTGCCGGTCGGACCTCGCGGAATCATGTCATCGGAGTCGACGAGCAGCCACACTGTCGGCACTTTGAACGAGCTGAGAACGGTGCGTGCTGATGCGCGGAGCTTCTCGGCGGTCGTCGCGGCGGTGTCGCACACCACCGCCGCGCCCACGCGGTCTTCCTGTCCACCAACCAGATTGGTGACGAAGGCGTTGTCGACCCCGTCGATGTCACGCAGTGCCTGCTCGACTTCAGTCGGATAGACAGTCGCTCCGCTGACTTTGAACATGTTGTCGGATCTGCCGTGGTAGAAAAGGAACCCCTCGTCGTCGAGGCGGCCCAGATCACCGGTGGGGTAAAAGCCGTCAGCGGTGAACAGGTCCTCTCGGCTGCGCCGGCATATCCCGCGTAGCGTGTGGGGTCCCCGAATCTGGATCATCCCAACGGTTCCCGCGGCGACGGTCTGCCCACTGTCGGGATCGGCGATCCGGATCTCCATGCCCGGGAAAGGCTTGCCGCAGCTGCCCCAGGCTGAGCGCGGCATGTCGGCGTCGGCGCGATACCCGCAGTAGGGCCCGAATGCTTCGGTCATTCCGAACAGCGTTGCCCGAGCGCCGGGTTGGGCACGTTGTTCGGCCGGAAGGAGGGCTCCCAAGCTGCCGGGGCGTAACGCGGATAAATCTGCCTGCGCGCGATACGGCTGGCGCGCCAATGCCTCGGCCTGATCGGGCCAACCGCGAAACAGCGTCACCCGTTCGCGTTCAAGCAGACGCAGCGTGGTCTCCGGTTGGGGGATCTCCTCGGTGATCAGCGTTGCCCCGGCCGCTAGTGCGGAAAGCACACCGC
>DASXJI010000621.1:0-4721 GCA_036497495.1 Mycobacterium sp. | reverse complement strand
GCACCGTTGATGCCGCGTACGACAGACCTCTGGCCGACGGCTTGCGATATGAGGTCGATCAGATTCAGGAGCTGTTCGAGCGGGGCGAAGCGGTCGAAGGCCTCCAGGCGTTCATCGACAAGCGCGCTCCCGAATTCGTCTGAGCAGGGAGGACTTTCATGATCGATCTCGAACAGCGTTACAAGACACTGCTTCTCGAATCGCCCGCCGATGGTGTGGTCCAGGTGACGCTGAACCGGCCCGAACGGCTCAACGCCATGACGGTTGGCATGTTCGACGAACTGGAATCGGTTGCGCGCGCGGTCGGCGACGACCGCGATATCCGGGTGGTGATCATCACCGGCGCCGGCAAGGCATTCTGCGCAGGCTACGACCTAGACGACGCCGAGGAGCTGGCATCCCTGTCGGCGCTGGGCATGCTGGATCGCCAGGAACGCGCCGCCCGCGCCGTCAGCGCACTGCGGGCACTTCCTGTTCCAGTCATCGCGGCTGTCAACGGCCCCGCTGCGGGTGGTGGTCTGTCGTTAGCCCTGATCGCCGACATCCGGCTTGGATCACCTTCGGCGAAGTTCAACGCCGCCTTCGTGCGGATCGGGCTCTCCGCAGGTGACCTGGGCGCCTCATGGATACTGCCGCGCCTGATCGGCCCGTCCGCAGCCGCCGAGATCGGATTCACCGGGCGCATGGTCGAGTCCGAGGAGGCCGAACGCCTGGGCCTGCTCAACCGCGTCACCGGCGAAGATGACCTGCTCGACCAAACGCTGACCATGGCGGGCCAGATCTGCGCCAACTCCCCTGGCGGCATCCGGATTTCCAAACGGGCACTCCAGGCCAACATGGAGGTCGCCTCCTTCGCCGCGGCACTCGAATTGGAGAACCGCGGGCAGGCTCTACTGACGCGCTGCGACGACATGACCGAGGCGCTGGAAGCCTTCAAAGCCAAGCGAGCACCGAACTTTTCGGGCAGGTGAGCATGAGCAGCATCACTACACAGTGGAATCGGGTGTCGCGACGCCCGCTTGCCGACGTCCTCGACGAACTGCGCACGGCACATACGTTGGCGTTCGACGACCGCGGCGACGGCATCGTGGTGATGGCGATCAATCGTCCCGAGCGCGCGAACTCGCAGACCATCGAGATGTTCGGCGAGATCGCCTGGGCGGCAGCAACGTTGCGCAATGCGCCACTGCGGGCTCTGATCGTCACAGGCGCAGGAGGCAAGGCGTTCTGCACCGGGTTCGACCTCGGCGAGGTTGACGTTCTGACCCGGATGTCGGTGCCGGAATTCACGGACCTTATCGAGACCGCCGGATCGATGTCGACCGGGTTGCGCGCGCTGCCTTATCCGGTGGTCGCAGCCGTCAGCGGTCCTGCCGCGGGCGGCGGCCTTTCGCTGGCCTTGGCTGCCGACATCCGAATCGCCGACGAAACCGCAAGTTTCAGCGCCGGCTTCGTGCGGATCGGCTTGTCCATTGGCGAGCTGGGCACATCGTGGAATCTGATCAGGCTGATCGGGCCGGGCCGGGCCGCGGAGGTAGCGTTCACCGGACGCACCGTTCGAGCCGCCGAGGCAGTGCGCATCGGGCTGGCCGACCGGCTCATTGAAACAGGTACCGCCCTTGACGCGGCGATCGAACTGGCGCGGGCCATCGCCGCCAATTCCGACGACAACGTGCGGTCCACCAAGAATGCACTCGTGCGCAACCTGGAGAACAACTCGTTTGCGTCCGCATTGGAGATGGACAATCGCGGCCAGGCGCTGGCGCAGCTCGGCGCACGGTGACCGCAGCACGTGAGCGGAGCAGCGGACTCCGCCCAACCGACGACCTCCGGCACCGCCCGGTCGCAGGCGAACGGACCCGCGACAGCCTGTTCTGGCAGCTGACCATGCCGGACCACGAGCTTGGCGTGCAGGTCTACCTCTACCTCACCGGTACTGGTAAGGCCGGCTACAACGTGTGCGTTTGGGGGCCCGACGCACAGCCGCTGGCCATGCACCTGCACAGCGGACAGGTGCCCGATCATGCCGACCTGGACGAGTTCTCGTTCGATGGATTGACGCTGATTCAGCCCGAGCTCCGGAAGTCGTGCCTGATGACCTACGACCGCGACGATGTGCGAATCGAGTTCGCCTTCACCGGCATTCACGACGCGTTTAGCTACCGCTGCAATCCCGACGGTTTGCCGTCCTGGTTCGCGGTGAATCGGATCGAGCAGACGGGTCGGGTACGCGGCGGGATCGAAGTCGCCGGACGGCGCATCGAGTGGGACCGGATGGGTCATCGCGACCATTCCTGGGGAGTGCGGGACTGGGGCGTGCCGCAGCATTGGAAATGGTTCGTCGCCTATACCGAATCGGGCCGGGCAATCAACGGATGGACCTGGATCGCCAAGGGCGAGTGGGGTTTCGCGGGCTACGTCGTGCGTGACGGGGTCACGTACGCCGTGAGCAACATCGACCAGCACACCGACTACGGCGCACAGATGCGCCAGCGCCGACTGCGCGCGACTTTGACCGACATCACCGGCAGCCAAACCGAGCTGGAGCTCGATGTGTTTGGCGTGATCGAACTTCCCACGCATGACCGGCTGCAGAGCGTGATCCGCGAAGGCGCCTGCCGAGCTGTCATCGACGGCGAAGAGGGCGCCGGTCAATTCGAAACCCATTGGCAGGGTGGCTACCTAGATTATCTGTCGCGTCAGGGTTCCTGATGTGGGCCTGGTCCGACACCGAGCTCGAACGACTGGGCAGCTTCCTGTCCACGCACGGCCTGTGCGGCCGGTCGGTGACCGCCGCCGCAATCGGTGACGGCCATTCCAATCTGACGTTCCTGGTGTCCGACGGCCACTCGCGCGTTGTGGTGCGCAGGCCACCGCCGCCGCCATTGCCTCCCGGCGCCCATGACGTGCTGCGCGAGGCGCGGCTGCTGACCGCGCTGGCGCCGATGGACGTCCCGTCTCCGCGCGTATTGGCCACCGCGCCCGCCGGCGAGCTGCTCGATGTTCCGGTGTTGGTCATGGACTTCGTCGACGGTGCGGTGATCACCGAGAAGACACCGGCGCCGCGCGACGACGAGGGGCTGCGGCGACGCATCGCCGAATCCCTGGTTGATACGCTCGCCGCGTTGCACGCCGTGCCGTGGCGTGAGGTGGGGCTGGGCGACTTCGGCAAGCCTGAGGGGTTCAACGCGCGACAGCTGCGGCGGATGCGATCCTTGGTTGCCGTTGACGAAACGGTACCCAAGCCGTTCGCGGTACTGGACGACTGGCTACACGCAAAGCTGCCCTCCGAGTCCGGAACATCTATCGTGCACAACGACTTTCGGATCGGAAACATGATCGTCGACCCCGGAACCGGTCGTATCGCCGCGGTGCTGGACTGGGAGCTCGCCACCATCGGCGACCCACTCGCCGACCTGGGGTACCTTCTCGCGTCGTGGCCGGTGCAGGGCGAACCGGTTGTCCCGACCGCAGCGATGGGCACCGCGGTGCTCGAGGCGGGTTATCCGAGCCGTGCGGCTCTGCTCGCCCGTTATGCAGACCGCACCGGGGCCGACCTGTCCGGGTTGAACTGGTATGCAGCGCTGGCGATGTACAAGCTCGCCGCGCTCTATGAATACAGTCGCAGGCGATTCGAGGATGGTGTCGGCGACCCGTATTACGCCGACCCGGCGTTGGTCGTGTCTTTCCTGGCCGCGGGCGAACGGCTGGCGCTCGTCTGAGTGGCGCCAAGATCGACGTTTTGCACGATTCTTCTCGAACTTTCCCGCCCGAACTCACGTTTGGACGAAATCAGACCGACCGCGTTGCCTTGGCGGCGTCGGAGGCTGCCTTGCTGCGCTCCCTGGCATCGGTCCAGTCTTGGTCGGTCATCGCAACGAGGCCGGCGAAGGTATTCGGCCCGGCCAGCCGCTGGCCACCATCCATGGCGATGGTCTCACCGGTCAAGTAATCGCAAGCGTCGGAGAACGCGAAGATGGTCAGGTTTGCCAGCTCGTCGATGGTTCCGGAGCGTCCTAGCGGAATCTGGTCCTCCTGGGTGGCTCCCACGGAACTCTTGTCGGTCGGATTGAGCATCTCCCATGCGTACTCGGTCGGAATGGGCCCGGGTGCAAGCGCATTCACCCTGATGCCGTAGCGCCCCCACTCGACCGCCAGCGACATCGTCATCGCGTGTACCGCAGCCTTGGCCATGGCCGACGGAACCACGAATGCCGACCCGCTCCACACCCATGTGGTGAGGTTTGAGAGCACCGCGCCGGGGAGGCCCGCGGCGATCCACCGCTTGCCGACGGCAACCGTGGTGTTGAAGGACCCGGTCATCACGGTCGACGTCACCGCTTCGAAGGCCCGCTGGCTGAGGCTGGCGGTAGGGGCAATGAAGTTCGCAGCGGCGTTGTTGAGCAAGCCGGTGAGCGGCCCGTGCCGCTCCCAAATCTCCGCCACCGCAGCGTCGACGGCCGACGAATCCCGTACGTCAACGGCCTGATAGTGCACCGCACCGACCCGGCCGCCGGAAGCCTCTTCGGCAGCCTCGGCGAGCACCGCTTCGCGCCGCCCCCACCGGTGCACTTCGGCTCCATACTTGACCAGCCGGGCGGCCACTCCCCGGCCGAGACCGGTTCCGCCGCCGGTGATCAGGATTCGCTTATCCGACAAAAGATCAGGTGCGAAGATGTCGCGCTTCGTTGCGCTCATGGCCGTTTTCCTCTCGTCAGTCT
>DASXJI010000620.1:0-5921 GCA_036497495.1 Mycobacterium sp. | reverse complement strand
TGTGCGCCGAGGGCGACACGATCTGCAACGGCGATCCCGGGGGGCTGCCGAGTTTCGCGCACGCTTCATACCCGGTGAACGGGATGACCCAGCAGGCCGCGGATTTCGCGGTAAGTCACCTCTAGCCGTCAGTCGGGCTGGCTCGCCATGATGGTGGCGAACAGCTCGCTCATCTCGTCGGCGGGCCCGCCGGGCACGAAGTACCCGTCCTCGTCGCGGATCTCGTCAAGGTGGTCACGCACCTGCTCGATGGACAGCGCCGGACTGTAGAAGCCTTTCGTTCTGCCGATGAAGAATCGGGCGACATGTCCGGCGCCAACGGTGTAGATCTCACCGGAAACAGGACATTCTCGGTGGGTCAGGAACGCGGCCACCGGGGCCACTAGCGCCGGATCCAGTTTCTGAAGGTATTGCGTCACAAGATCATCCAGCACGACCTGGGCTGACGGGTCGTCTGGCCGGCTGGCGGACTCGACCGAATGCGCCAGCATCCGGGTGTAGGCGATCGGCGCCACCGCGTTGACTTTGATGTCGTGGTCGGCGCCCTCGGCGGCCAAGACTCGGGTCAAGCCGACCAACCCGGTCTTCGCCGAACCGTAATTGCTCATCCGTTCGGCGCCAAGGAGTCCAGCGGCCGAGCAGGTGTTGAGGATTCGTCCGTAGCGCTGCTTGCGCATGATCGTCCATGCGGGCCTCGTCACGTAGAACGCACCCTTGAGATGTACATCGATCAGCGGGTCGAGCCGATCGGCCGTGATGTCCTCGAACGGCGCATCGCGGACGATCCCGGCGTTGTTGATCACGATGTCGACACGCCCCCAGGCCTGCATGGCGGCGTCGATAATCGACTGTCCGCCTGCAGAACTCGTCACACTGTGGGTGTCCGCGATGGCCTCGCCGCCGTGTTGGCGGATCTCCTCGACCGTGTTGGTCGCCGCCTTGTTGTTGGACCCCGCTCCGGTCACCGAGCCACCGATGTCGTTGACCAGGACGCGCGCGCCGCGCGACGCCAGCAGCAATGCGTACTCTTTGCCCAAACCGCCACCGGCGCCGGTGATCACCGCAACCTGGTGGTCGAACCGCATGTCGTGTGTCACCAGGTAACCGGCAGCTCTCTCATGCCGTAGATGTCGGCTTCCTTGAACCTCAGCTCCTCTGGCGGCACTGCCAGCTGCAGCCCAGGGAGCCGGCGCGCCAGAGTCGCGAAGGCCACCTGCATTTCGACTCTGGCCAGGTTGGCGCCGATGCATTGGTGTGTGCCGTAGCCGAAAGCCAAGTGCCCACGGGCATTTCGGGCGACGTCGAGAGCGTCTGGGCTGTCGACGAATTCGGGATCCCAGTTCCCGGCAGGCAGGTTCATCAACAATCGGTCACCGGTGCGGATTTGCTGGCCGCCGAGGATAAGGTCTTCGGTCGCTATCCGGTCCACCTGGGCATGCACGATAGACAGGTAGCGCATGAGCTCTTCGATGGCGTTCGCGATGACGGCGGCGTCGTCAGTTTGTCCGAGTCGCTCGAAGACGCTGCGATGCTCGAGCAGCGCAACGGTTCCCAATCCGATCATGTTGGCAGTGGTTTCGTGGCCGGCCTGCATCATGATCACAGCGTTGACTGCCACGGTGTTGTAGTCGAGTTGGCCGGTCGCGACGTAGTCGGTGATGAGACGGCTGATCAAGTCATCGCCGGGATCGCGCTCCTTACGCGCCACCAACTCCTGGATGTAGGCATACATCGCGATGAAGCCCTGCGCCCGTTCATGATCGGTGGACTTCACGTCTAATCCGAGGGAGGTGTTGCGCTGGAAGAGGTCGAGGTCGTCGGGAGGAACGCCGAGGAGCAGCGCAATCACCATCGACGGCACAGGTAGGGCGAAGTCGCGCACGATGTCGGCCGGCGGCCCTTTGTCGATCATCGCATCCAGGTAGTCGTCGACCAGTTTCTGGATCTGCGGCCGCATCGCTTCGCTACGTCTGAAGGTGAATTGGCTGGTCATCATGCGCCGCAACCGATGGTGCTCGGGATCGTCGGTGCGCGCAAAAACCACCGGCTTGTCGCCATCGCTGGACGACTCGAACAGGTCCGGGAGAGTCTCCGCGGACAGCCGCGGGTCGACCAACGCAGCCCTGATGTCCTGGTAGCGGCTCACCGACCAGACCTGTTGCCCGTTCCACATCGCCCGCTGCAGGCCGGGCTCGTTTCGCCAGTCGGCGAATTCAGTCGGCGGATGAAGGGGACAGTGTGCGGCCCGTCGGGCCGGTATGACGGGAAGATCGGTCTCAGGGCGAGAATCGGAAGTTGTTGAAGTCACTGGCGTCTTCCGTTAAGTGTCAGATGGCTGTCAATTGCACGAGCGTAAAGCGCGGCTAAGTGGCAGTCAACAGTCAGTTATGCTGGCGCGATGACTGCGGTGACCGATCGGACGTTGCGCGCGGATGCCGCGCGCAACGCCGAGCGGATCCTGAAAGCCGCGCGGGAGGTCTACGGCGAACTTGGGCCCGACGCGTCCATCGAGGCGATCGCCCGTCGGGCCGGTGTCGGTGAGCGCACCCTGTACCGGAGGTTTCCGACCAAGGCAGAACTGGTTCGGGCGGCGCTGGACCAGTGCATCGCCGAAGACCTCACGCCGACCATCGAGGCAGTCCGCAGTGCCGCTGACCCCATGGCGGGCCTGGCCGAGCTGTTCGATGCGGCGATATCGCTGGGCGCGCGCGAACACAACCTGTTGACAGCCGCGCGCCGAGCCGGGTCCTTGACCTCGGATGTCTCGACCGGGCTGTACGAGGCACTCAGGGAGCTCGCTGATCGCGGCCAGCGAGCCGGCGTCGTGCGGTCCGATTTGGCCCCCGCTGACCTGCCGCGGATGATCGCGATGCTGCACAGCGTGCTGTGGACGATGGACTCCGGCAGCGACGGATGGCGCCGCTACGTTGCACTGATGCTCGACGCGATATCGACCGGCGACCGGCGAGCGCTACCTCCGGCGGCCACACTTCGGTTTGTGCCCGAGTCGGGCGACTGGCCGATGGAGGGCGGGGCTTGAGCGGCGTTGCAATCCGTCCCCACCTGCGGCGTCGTTATCTGATCGTGACTAATTCGCGATTTGCTCGTAAGCTGCTCGCCGTGCGCGGTCGCAAGTTAGCCAGCGGTGGACGAAAGTCGCCGGTAGTGATGGCTACGGTTGCCGCCCCGATCGCCATCATCTTTGCCCTCGGCGGCAGTGCCCACGCTGAGGACCACCACCGCAACGCCAATGCGGTAGCTGACGCGCCCTGTTGCCGTCTGCAGATCGTGGCCGCCGCGCCGACCACGGCGGCGTGGGCCGCGTCCGCTGTCCCGGCCACCGGCGCTCCCGCCGAAACTGCGCCCGCCTCACGCGCGTCGCGTTGGCACGTCGCCTCCGAGAACGCCCCGCAAGTCCTGATCGCCGATGTCGCTCCGGAACATGGTCTACAGGTCAAGACGATTCTGGTCGCTCGCACCATCAGCGCGGTGTTCCCGGAGATCAAGAACATGGGCGGCGTTCGACCGGACGTGCTCAGGTGGCATCCCCAAGGTTTGGCGATCGACGTGATGATTCCCAACCCGTCCAGCGCTGCCGGTATAGCACTCGGCAACCAGATCGTCTCGTTCGCGCTCAAGAACGCCGACAAATTCTCATTGCAGGATTGCATTTGGCGCGGTACGTACTACACGCCCAAAGGGCCGTCAGGATCCGGCTACGGCCACTACGACCACGTCCACATCACCACTCACGGGGGCGGATACCCCAGGGGCGGGGAAGTCTACCTTCGCTGACCGTGTGAGTTGATGCTCGTTCTTGTCCGCGCCCTCGGCATTTACGCCATGGAGCGATTTTTTTGGCCGCGTGAACCGTGATGATGCATTCGGCGGATTGCGGGTTATCGCTGGCTAAACGTCACTATTTGGCAACGGTGTGGTGTGGCGTCGTGCATGTTGAACACCGGTCTACTAAAACTTATCTCGGTCGAAACGCGAATCCGTTTAGGGCTGCGCGCCTTTGGCTGCATCTATTGCTGTGTGGGAAATGCCCGAATGTGGATAGGGAGTTGACGTCGATGGCAATCTTCGACCGAGTCAGCATCAAAGTCGTTGCCGGCGTTGGCTTATGCGGCGCCGCGATAGCGTTGAGTCCGGATGCGGCAGCCGCTCCGTTGAAGACGGGAGGCTACGCGTGCATGCAGGGGGCCGCGGGCGAAGTCGCTGCCCCGGCAGTCGCCGCGCCGGCAGTCGCTGGCCCGGCAGTTGCCGGCGGCGCGGCGGCGTGCGCGCCAGCGGGTGCTCCACTCGCCGAAATGTCCGGTGCGCCGGTAGCTGCCGGTGCCCCAGTGCCCGCCGGTGCTCCGATTCCGGCTGGTGCTCCCATCCCTGCCGGTGCGGGTGCTCCACTGCCCGCGCCGATTCCGGCCGGCGCGCCGATCATTGCTCTCGGACCGGTTGGTGCTCCAGTGCCCGGTGCTGTGCTCAACGACTTGGCCGGTGCCGCCGGCGGTAAGGGTGCGCCGACGGCTTCGGCGCCGACCAGCGGTCCGCTGCCCGGTCAGCCGGTGCTGCCCGGTCCTCCCGAATGACCAGTCCTGCGTGGTGAAGACAGCGCCCCCGAGTTCGGCTCGGCGGCGCTGTCTTTGTGTCGGGCCAAATACAATGCGCACCAACGGTATTACGGTGCGTGCACCGCACAGTGACTACGGAGGTTTAGGGCGCCTCCGCTACTCCTTGACGACCACCGGGTCGCCAACGTTGACCGTATTGAAGTACCACTCGGCGTCGGCGGGGCTCAGGCTGATGCAGCCATGGCTGACGTTTTCGCGTCCAAGCGATTGAACCGCCCACGGAGCCGAATGCACGAACAGTCCGCGGTTGCTGATCCGGGTGGCGAAGTCCACCGGCGTCTTGTAACCCTCCGGATCGGTGATCGGTACGCCGACGCTGCTCGAATCCATAAGCACAGTGCGCTCTTTGGACATCACCGTATAAACACCGACTGGTGTCGGGAAATGCGGCCGACCCATCGAGGCCGGCATGACGCCCGGTTCGCCCCAGTGCGGTTGGTGGTGTGGGGTCGGCAGTTGCGCCGAGCGTGCGCTCGGAACCCCGTCGACGCTCACTGTGAAGGTGTGATCCGAGATGTCGGCGACACCGAGGACGGCGGGTCCGGTCTTGAAATCCGTCGACAGGCCGCCCACGGACAACGCTATGGTGCTGTGCGCCGGCCAGTACCGGTCCGGAACCCATTGCACAACATCGTCATCGAGCCATTCGAACATGCCGGTCATCGACGGTGTCGATGCGACGCGGACGGCGCGCTCGGCCGCACGCCGGTTGACCACGGGCTCGCGGAATGTGACGACTACCGGATGCGCAACACCCACGACCTGGCCCGTCGATGGCCAAACCGAAGCGACCGCGAAGCTGTCTGCCTGTTGTGACGCCGTCAGGCTGATGCCGGACGGTCCGGTGACCACCGACGCCGAGATCCCAACCACCACAACGACAGAACGAAAGACCGTCCGCATGCGCCAGTTCCTTCTAGTAGACAGGTTTGCAATAGCGATCCTACGGGTGTCCGGATTGTTGGAAGTTTAAGGGCGCGTTAGCGATTCGATAAAGCATGGGTCACGTTTTGGCTACGGTCAGCGGAAACCGGACCCGTTAATCGAAAACTGAGCTCAGCGAACGCTTGTTTCACTCGTTTTGGCCGGCCAGGGTTCGCTCACCGGCTAACACGCCGGAATGTGATGCGGCGAAATGGCCGTTCAGCCCGGTCACCTGCAGCACCCGGTCGAGAAATGCGGGGCGATGGTCGAGATGCAGTTGAACGCCCGACTGAGTGGTCCGGCGATGGAGCAGTAGCAGGCCGGAAAGGGCCGCCGAGTCCAGAAATGTCAACCCGCTGAAGTCGA
>DASXJI010000619.1:0-3868 GCA_036497495.1 Mycobacterium sp. | reverse complement strand
GACCGCGACGACCTGACCGTCGTCGGCGACGCCAACCAGACCATCTATTCGTTCACCGGGGCCTCGCCGCGCTATCTGCTGGATTTCTCGCGCCGGTTCCCCGACGCGACCGTGGTGCGCCTGGAACGCGACTACCGGTCCACCCCGCAGGTGGTGTCGCTGGCCAACCAGGTGATCGCCGCAGCCCGCGGACGGGTGGCCGGCAGCAAGCTGCATCTGGTCGGCCAGCGCGATCCCGGACCCGAGCCGACGTTTCGTGAATATTCCGACGAGGTCGCTGAGGCCACCGCGGTGGCCAAGTCGATCAAACAGCTCGTCGAAGCCGGCACGCCGGCGTCGGAGATCGCCGTGCTGTACCGGATCAACGCGCAGTCGGAGGTCTACGAAGAAGCGCTGACCGAGGCCGGAATGGCGTATCAGGTCCGCGGCGGCGAGGGCTTCTTCAGCCGCCAGGAGATCCGCCAAGCCCTGCTGGCGTTGCAGCGGGCGGCCAACCGCGACGCCGACGGTGACGTCGCGTTGCCCGAGAGAGTGCGGGGGCTGCTCGAACCACTGGGTCTGACGGCCGAACCGCCGACCGGAACGCGGGCCCGGGAACGCTGGGAAGCGTTGGTAGCCCTGGGTGAACTGGTCGACGAAGAGGTGGCGCACCGGCCGACGCTGGACTTGCCCGAGTTGATCGCCGAGCTGCGGACCCGCGCCGACTCGCGTCATCCGCCGGTGGTGCAGGGGGTCACGCTGGCTTCGCTGCACGCCGCCAAGGGGCTGGAGTGGGATGCGGTGTTCCTGGTCGGATTGACCGACGGCACGCTGCCGATCTCGCATGCGCTGGCCCACGGGCCCGAGAGCGAAGCTGTCGAGGAGGAGCGTCGACTCCTCTATGTCGGAATAACAAGGGCCCGAATGCATTTGGCGCTCAGCTGGGCGCTGTCGCGCAACCCGGGCGGACGGCAGAGCCGCAAGTCGTCGCGTTTTCTCAACGGCCGGTCACCGCAGACCCAAGCCGACCGCACTCCGAACCGGCCGCGGCGCAATCGCGGGCCGGCGTCGCGCTGCCGGATCTGCAACGACCAGCTGACCACGCCCGCGGCGATCATGCTTCGCCGCTGCGAGACGTGCGCCGCCGACATCGACGACGAGCTGCTGCTGCAGTTGAAGGACTGGCGGCTGCGCACGGCCAAGGAGATGAATGTCCCGGCCTACGTCGTGTTCACCGACAACACGCTGATCGCGATCGCCGAGCTGTTACCCACCGACGACGCCGCGCTGGTCGCCATCCCGGGTATCGGCGCTCGCAAGCTCGAGCAGTTCGGCCCGGATGTGTTGGACCTGGTCCGCAGCCGGAGCTAGCGGGTCGCCACTGAACCTGCGTGGCGATCGCCAGCGCGGCGCAGCCGCGTGCAGCCGGGTCGCCACTGAACCTGCAGGTCAGAAAATCGCTTGCCTCGTCGAGCTGCTACGATTTAGCCTCGAGACGCAAGGTCCACGCTTTGCGGCCGCTTCTAGACGAGGGGAGGGGAGCCACGATGATCAGCAACGTATCCGATGTACGTCAGGTCGGCGACGCTGGCTCCCGCCATGCTGCCCATGCCGCCGCCGCATCGGCGGCGTCGCACAAGCGCATCGCCGCCGCGACCGAGCGTCCGTGGATTGAGGCTCCACCCAGGTAAGAGCCCACTCATTCGCCAAATGGCCACGGACCCGAAGTCACCAGGATCCGTGGCCAAAGTTTTTTCCAACACAGCCCGCCACTGGTCTTCGATCCCCGCAACATCGCCGCCAGACCAGGAAGCAGGTGAACAGGACATGTCGACCTCGACAGTCCCCGACGAGCAGCTGCCGGAGTTGCCCTGTCACGTCAGCGATCCCGACCTGTGGTTCGCTGACAGCCCGTCAGAGTTGGAGCGCGCCAAGGCGTTGTGCGCTGATTGCCCGATTCGGCAGGTGTGCCTGGCCGAGGCGCTGGAACGGGCCGAACCGTGGGGAGTGTGGGGCGGTGAGATTCTCGATCGTGGCACCGTCGTGAACCGCAAACGGCCACGCGGACGTCCCCGCAAGGACTCGATCGCCGCCTAGAACGTCGGAAGGTGTTACAGCAGTGCGTCTTTAGACGGCAGCCTCGTCGGGTTCGGCGAAGCCGGGAACCAGCTCCTCGGACAGCCTTTGAGTCGGCACGTGCGCATCGAGCTGACACAGGATCGCCATTGACGAGGCGAGCACCCGCATCGGGAGCGCCAGCTTGGGCGGCAAATCCATCTGTCGCGCCGTCTTGATCTGGGCCACACCCTGGTTCAGTTGACGATATGTCATGCGTTGCAACCACTTACGCGTGTAATGGAAGACCTCGACCTCGACCGGTTCGACGTATTGGCGCAGCATTTCGTCGATGTCGCGCACCGACACCTGCTGGCCCTTCTGGATGAAGCCGGCCTTTTCCATCGTCGGCAGCACCAAGTCGTAGTTTTTGTCGCGGGCCAGCCGGATCGTCGCTCCGAGCTCGACCGGGAATCCACCGGGAAGCGGTGCGACGGCACCGAAGTCGATGACGCCCATCTTCCCGTCGGGCATCAGCATGAAGTTGCCCGGGTGGGCGTCGCCGTGCATCATCTCAAGCCGGCCTGGTGAATCGAAGATGAAGGCGGCCAACCGGGTTCCCAGCAGGTCGCGCTGTTCGACGGTGCCGCTGCGAATGATGTCCGACATCGGAATACCGTCGATCCACTCCTGGATCACGACTTTGGGGGCGCTGGCCACGATGCGCGGGACCACGAAGTGCGGGTCGCCGTCGTAGGCCTTGGCGAAGGCGCGTTGATGTTCGGCTTCCAGCCGATAGTCGAGCTCCATCTCGGTGCGCGAGATCAGCTCGTCGACGATACCTTCGACGTCCACGCCCGGTGCGAGTTGTTTGACCACTCCGACCATCCGCCGCAAGGTCTTCAAATCGGCGCGCAACGCCTCGTCAGCACCGGGGTACTGGATCTTGACGGCAACCTCCCGGCCGTCCGACCACACGCCTTTGTGTACCTGGCCGATGCTGGCCGAAGCCACCGCGGTGTCGTCGAATTCGGAAAACCGTTGACGCCATTTGGTACCCAACTGCGCGTCGAGCACCCGGTGCACTTTGTCGGCGGGTAGCGGCGGCGCATCCTTTTGCAGCTTGGTCAGGGCTTCGCGGTAGGGCTCGCCGAACTCCTCGGGGATCGCGGCTTCCATCACCGACAACGCCTGGCCGACCTTCATCGCGCCGCCCTTGAGCTCGCCCAGCACGGTGAAAAGTTGGTGGGCGGCCTTCTCCATCAGCTCGGCGTTGACCTCATCCTGCGATTTGCCGGCCAGCCGTTTGCCGAACCCGAGCGCTGTGCGGCCGGCTAGGCCGACCGACAGGCCGGCCAGCTTCGCGTTGCGCGAGGCGCCCTTACGTTTGATTTCTGACACGTGTTCATCATCCATGACGAGCCTGTGCTTTCCCCATCAATCAGGCGACGGCCGCTGTCAGCAGGAACACAATGGATGTTTCGGCCATTGTCGCACCACAATCGACCCGGCGTGGACATCGAATTCGAGCGTGGCGTTCAACGACGTGGGCGGCTCGGACTCCGCCCCGCGGACAGCCCCGATCACGCGATTGACCTGGCTGAGCGCCAGGGCCGCGGTGGCCAGCAGGGTCGCGCGGTCGGCGACTCCGACGGTGTCGCGCAACTGCGCGGCGACGGCGGGCCACGCCGGGTCGCGGTCCCTGCGGTGCAAATCGGCGCACCCCAGGCAGCTGGTGATGCCGGGCACGACCAGCGGACCGACCAGGCCGGTGCCGTCGCGCACCCGCACCGCGAGGTGGGCGACGCCGTGGGTGTGCAGGTCGCGCAGCATG
>DASXJI010000618.1:0-6689 GCA_036497495.1 Mycobacterium sp. | reverse complement strand
GATGCTGCCGCTGAGCCCCGGCGCCGACCCCGAGGGCTCCAACCATGCCGACGACTTGTCGAAGATCGGTGCCGATCTGGCTCCGCCGCCCTCGGCTACCGCCGATTGGGATGGCGAGGCTTTTCGCGAGCGGGTCACCGGGCCGCACTTCGATGCCGGACTGGCCGGGTCGGTGTTGTACAGCAGCGCCGACGTGGTCACCAGTGCGCCAGAGCTGGCCAGGCTGACCCTGAATATCGCTGGCGTACATCATGATTTGCGCCTGGGTGGGCGCCGCCTGGTCTACGGCGGGCACACCATCGGCCTGGCGCTGGCGCAGGCGAGCAAGCTGCTGCCGAACCTGGCGACCGTGTTGGGCTGGCAGTCCTGCGACCACACCGGTCCGGTCTATGAAGGCGACACTCTGTACAGCGAGCTGCACATCGACTCCGCCGAATCGACCGACGGGGGTGGGTTGCTGGGTTTGCGATCGCTGGTCTACGCGTTCAGCGACGACCCCGACGACCCACGCCAGGTATTGGACTGGCGTTTCACCGCGCTGCAGTTCTGAGGATCAGGTCGTGAGCGCGACGTCGGAGTGGGCCACCGTAGTGGTAGAAGCCCGCCGGGTCGCCGCCGATATCGCCGGACTTCTCGGCGTCGAGGTCGACGCCGCAACCATTCTCACGGGGCGGGCTGCGATCATGAACCTGGCGCGCCCCGGCCGAATCTCGTCGGGGGGCGCCACCCGACTGCTACGCACGGTCGACGGCTGGTGCGCGGTCGCGTTGCCGCGCGACGACGACGTCGCTGCACTGCCGGCGCTGACGGAAGCCGACGCGGTCGCAGACGATCCGTGGGACGCGCTAACCTGCTGGGCCGCAACGTGTTCAACAGCGCAACTGGTCACTCGCGCCCAGTTGCTCGACATTGCGGTCGCCGCGTTGGGGGAAGCCGCAGCGGAGGCACCGATCGTCCGACGCTGCGGCACCGGCACCGAACCGCGGCGTGTCGGCGGACTATTGGTGGCGGATTTGTCGTCGCTGTGGGCCGGGCCGCTGTGCGGCCAGCTGCTGGCTCGTGCGGGCGCCGTCGTGGTGAAGGTGGAAAGCCCCAGCCGACCGGACGGCACGCGACGCGGCGAGCCGGCCTTCTTCGACTGGATGAACGCCGGAAAGCTCTCGTATGCCGTCGATTTCGACAGCGACGGTGATGCTTTACGCGAGCTGCTAGGCGTAGCCGATATTGTGATCGAGGGCTCCCGTCCGGCGGCACTGCGGCGGCGTGGCTTGAGCGCCGAGGATCTGCCCGGTCGGCCGGGCCGAATCTGGTTGCGTATCAGGGGTTATCGTGACCAGCCGGACCGACCGGCATTCGGCGACGACGCCGCCGTCGCGGGCGGTCTGGTCGGTGATGGGCCGGTGCTTCTCGGCGACGCGGTCGCGGATCCGCTCACCGGGCTGGAGGCGGCGCGCGCGGTTGGGGAGTCGCTGCGCCGTGGCGGCGGCGAGGTGGTCGAGGTGTCGATGGCCCAGGTGGCCGCCCGATACGCGGGCCTGCCGCAGTCACCGGATTCCGGGGCGCTGGCCGAGTCGCCCACATTACCGCCGGCTGGTGCGCCGGCGTCACCACTGGGAGCCGACAACGCCGCGGTCGAGCTGCTCGTATCCGAGAGGCGCGGTGCACCATGCTGATTCAGCGCGCAGTGACGCTGGAGGGCGCGGCCGTCGACCTGCGGGTGGGCGCATCGATCGACGAGGTTGCCGACACCTTGAGGCCACGGCCCGGCGAGGACGTGCTGGACGCAGCCGGTGGGACCGTGCTGCCCGGCCTGCACGACCACCATGTGCACCTGTTTTCCGCGGCCGTCGCGGCGACGTCGCTAAGGGTAGGGCCGCCGCAGGTCCGCGATCGCGACGGACTGGCCGCCGCGCTGGCGAGCGCCGAAGCCGGCGAAGACGGCTGGATCCGCGCCGTGGGCTACCACGACTCGGTCGCCGGACCGCTGGACCGCGGCGCGTTGGACGCCGTGGCTCCGGCGGTGCCACTGCGCGTCCAGCATCGCAGCGGAGTGCTGTGGATCCTCAACTCGGCAGGTCTGGAGCGCGTTGGTCTGGCCGAGCATCCGGATGGCCGGTTGCGCAGCGCCGACTCCTGGGCCGATGTGTTGGGCCGCAGCGTGACCAGCCTGGCCGACCTCAGCGAACGGCTCAGCCGCTGCGGTGTCACCGGAATCACCGATGCCACACCGGATCTCGATATCGCCGATATGGTGCGATTGTCGGAGCTGCACCGGCACGGTGAACTGCGGCAGCGCGTGCATTGCCTGGCCCCGGGTAAGCGGATCCTGCATGATGACGACTTGGACCTCGAGCAGCTAGTCGGCTGGATCGCCGACCGTCATCGCGACACCCATCCGGTGGCCATCCACTGCGTCACCGCCGCTCAATTGCTGGTCACGATCGCTGCGCTGCGCGAAGCAGGCTCTAGGCCAGGCGATCGCATCGAGCACGCCGCTGTGGTTCCGGCGGACTGTCTCGCCGATCTGGCCGATCTCGGGGTGACCGTGGTGACACAACCGAATTTCGTTGCGGAGCGTGGCGATCAGTACCTCGATGAGATCCCCGCCGCCGAGCACGGTCAACTCTGGCGGGTGGCGTCGCTGCTCGACGCGGGCGTACCGGTGGCACTGTCCACCGACATGCCCTTCGGCGGCGGTGACCCGTGGATGGCGATTCGCGCCGCGGTGCACCGCTGCACGCCGAGCGGAGCTGTGCTGGGTATTGATGAATGTATCCCTGCCCGAACGGCTTTGACGATGTTTTGCGGCCGACCCGATCGGCCCACCGAACTGCGAACCCTAGAATCCGGCCAGCCGGCGGACCTGTGCGTGCTGAGCGTGCCGCCCGAAACCGCACTCGCCGAACTGGACGCGGGGATGGTGGCCGCAACCATCATTAGCGGGGAAATGGTTTACGCGGCGCGCTGAGTCACGAAATTTCGCCGATGAGGTAGCGCTGCAGCGTCGGTGCGACTGCATCGACCAGAGTGTCGACATCCATCGACTGGATCGGCTCGACGCGCACCACGTAACGCATGATGCCCACACCGACCACTTGCGAAGAACACAGCGCGGCGCGAAACGTGATCTGGTCGGCACCGAGCGCCTTGATCAGTGGATCGAAGACCGGGCCGATGAACAGTCCCTGCGCGACGTCGACCGTTTTGGCCAGCCCCGCCGTGGCGATCGCTCTGCCAGCGAACGGACCACCGCCGGTGGCGTCCCACGTGGTGATCAGCATGTGCAGCGTTCGTCGACCGGCTTGGTCGACCCCTCCGCGGATGATCCGATCGAAGACCCGGAATGGGAGACGCAGCTTGCGTGCCACCGGGTCAAGAATCCCGCGAAATGGTATTTCGGGAGGGGCCACGCTGTCAGGATGGGCGCAGCGCAGGCAAAGTTCAAGCATCGGCCCGGGCGCGGCGCCGAATCAGTGCGGCAGCTCGCGGAACGGCGTGTTGCGGTACGGCTCAGGCTCTTTCGGCAGGCCGAGCACGCGTTCGCCGACGATGTTGCGTTGAATCTGATCAGTGCCGCCGCCGATCGAGGTGAAATAGGCGTTCAACGTCCGGAACGTCACCGCATCACCGATGGGATTGTCCGGTCCGGTCAACATCGCTTCAGCGCCGACGATTTCGGTTTCGACGCGGGCCGTCTCGTGCAGGATCCGGGACATCGCGATCTTGCCGAGCGCCATCAGTGTGGCCGCCTCGACCTGATCGACCGCAGCTTTCGCCCGTTGGATGTTCCAACGGTTGACCGTTATCAACGCGTCGACGCGGGCGATCTGTTGACGAATGTAGGGGTCCTCCAGCCGGCTGGCTTCCCGCGCCAATTCGACAAGGCGATGGGCCTTGTCGGCTTGGGGTCGCTTGACGTCCTTTGCGGTACGGGCTATGTCTGCCATGAACCGTCGCTCGTAACCGAGCGCGGTCTGCAGCACTGACCACCCGGCGTTCAACTCGCCAACCAGATTCTCGGCAGGAAGACGAGCGTCTTCGATGAAGACCTCGTTGAACTCCGATTCGCCGGTGATTTGGTGGATCGGACGAACCTCGACACCGGGCTGATGCATCGGCAGCATAAAGAAGCTGATGCCCTGGTGTTTCGGCACATCCCAGTCGGTCCTGGCGACCAGCATGCCGTAGTCGGCGGTTTTGGCGAACGACGTCCACACCTTCTGTCCGTTGATCACCCACTCGTCACCGTCGCGCTCGGCCCTAGTACGCAGACCCGCCAAGTCCGACCCCGCGCCGGGTTCGCTGTAGAGCAGGCACCATTTGCTCTCGCCGCGGATCGACGGCGGAATCAGCCGTCGCTTTTGCTCGTCGGTTCCCACGTCATGCAGCGTGCAGGCGAAGAGATTCCCACGGTCGTGACCGCAGCCATGCGCGCCGACCGCAGCGAATTCCGCTGCAACGAGCCGGGATTGGGCATCCGAAACACCGCGGCCGTAGCACTCTGGTTCCCAGCTGGGAACCGCCCATCCGGCATCGACGACGATGTCGGCCCAGCTGGCGCGATCGATGTCCGGATTCCAGTTGGCCGACAACCAATTTCGGACCTCGCCGCGCAGTTCGTCGTCTGTCAAGCGCCGCTCCTCCTCATCGCTAAGCTCTGCATCGTTGCCGGCGGAAGTCAAGGCTCATGCTCCGATCTGCTGCAGGTAGCGCTCCCGGTGCCACGATGGGCTGCCCAGCAGCTGGGCGTCGCTTCGGGCTCGGCGCAGATACAAGTGCGCCGGATGCTCCCAGGTGAATCCGATGCCACCGTGCACCTGGATGCTGGTGGCTGCGACGAAGACGAAGGCATCCGAGCAATACGCTTGTGCCAGAGCAAGATCGGCGAGCCTGGAGGGTGCATGCTCGGCGAATGAATTGGCGGCGAAGCGTGCGGCCGACACGGTGGATTCGGCCTCCAGCAGCATGTCGGCGCACATGTGCTTGACGGCCTGGAAACTGCCGATCGCGCGACCGAACTGGTAGCGGGTCTTGGCGTACTCGGTGGCCATTTCGACTGTGCGCCGTGCCCCGCCGGCCTGCTCGCTGACCAAGGCCAGCGAGCAGGCGTCCAGCGCCGCATTGAACACCTCGACGCCGGCACCCGGCCGGCCGATCAAACGTGCCGGGGTATCGACGAATTGCAGACGGCATTGCTTGCGGGTGGGGTCGACCGTGGTCAGCGGTGTCACAGCCAGGCCGGGAGCATCGGCATCGACCGCGAACACGGCGGGGCCCGCATCGGTGGCGGCCAGCACGTACAGCAGTTCTGCCGACTGCCCGTCGAGCACGAAATGCTTGTAGCCGGTGACGTGCCAGGTGTCGCCGATTTGACCTGCGGACGTGGCTATCGTCGCCGGCGGCCGGGCGGAGCCGTCTTCGGCGAAGGCGACGGTCGCGATCAGTTCACCGGCCGCGATCCGGGGCAATACCGCGCCACACTCGGCTGCGTCGCCGATCGCGGCCAGCAAGCTGGGCACCAGCACCGCGGTCGACAGGAACGGGCCGACCAGCAGCGTTCGGCCCATCTCTTCCATGGCGATGCCCATTTCCACCGGGCCCGCACCGGCGCCGCCATGCTCCTGGTCGATCAGCAGTCCGGTCAAGCCCATGGCCGCCAATTCATGCCAGACGGTGGCCTCCAGGCCCGTGTCGGTCGCCATCTGCGTCCGCACCTGGGCCTCGCTGCAGTGACGCGCCATGAGGTCGGCGACCGCGCTGCGTAGCGTCCGCTGTTCGTCGCTCACCAAGAATGGTGCGCCGGTAGGCATCAGCTTGTAGCGGCCAGCGCGGATCGCAGGGCCGCGCACTCGCTGTCGAAAAATGACTGTGAGACAGAGGCTTTCGGTACCACCGCGTCGAAGCCGTGAAATGCTCCGGGGACCACCTCGACCTCGCACGGGACGCCGGCCGCGGTAAGCCGCTTGGCGTACGCGAGGTTCTCGTCGTGAAACAAGTCGTTGGTGCCGACGCCGATCCAGGCCGGGGGCAGTCCGCTCAGATCCTCGTGGCGCGCCGGAACCGCGACGTTCGGGTCGGCGTTGCCGAGATAGGCCGCCCATCCGAAGCGGTTGCTCTTCGGGGTCCACAGTCGGTAGTTCGGATTTTCCGATCCTGACGGGCTGCGGTCATCGAGCATCGGATAGGCCAGCAACTGCAGGATCGGCGTCACCTCGCCGCGATCACGCGCCAGCAGTGCGAGCGCCGCCGTCAATCCACCGCCCGCGCTGGCCCCGCCGATCGCCACCCGTGCCGGGTCGACGGCGGGCAGGGCGGCTAACCAGGTCAGCGCGGCATAGCAATCCTCCAGCGACGCAGGGTAGGGGTGCTCGGGCGCCAGCCGGTAGTCCACTGCCGCGACGGTGACGCCCAGCTCGCGCGCGAATCGACGACACAACCGGTCGTCTTGCTTCGCAGTGCCCATCACATAGCCGCCGCCGTGAATCCACAGCAGCGCTGGCCCGGGTTGGCTGACGCCGGGCGGGCGGTGCAGTCGCACCCCGACACCGGAGCGCAGGATGAGCGCCTCGACGCCATCCGGGTTTTTGCCGCGCGGCGCGACCGACGACAGCCAGCGAATCACCCGCAGCGTGCGGGGACCGAGTGGCAAATTTGGCGCGAGGCGGGCGACTTTGCGGAGGTCAGGGTGG
>DASXJI010000617.1:0-1753 GCA_036497495.1 Mycobacterium sp. | reverse complement strand
GGCTACCACATCGACAGGCGGCACTCGTTGTCACTAATTCCATCGACAGGCGGTCACCCCGAATCCCATCATCGAACAGTCGGAGGGCGTGCGCGCGGGGAGTTTTTCATGACCAATTTGAGCCTGCATCTGGTCGAGTCGGCAGACATGTACCCCGCTGGTTCCGCGCTGCGCTGTGACGGAGAAACGACGACGTTTTCGGAGTTGGCCGACAACGCCGCACGGTTCGCCGCCTACCTCGGCGACCGAGGTCTCGGCCCAGGTGACCGGGTGGGGGTCATGTTGGCCAACCGTCCCGAGTCCGCGATGGTTTTCTACGGCGTGCTGCACGCTGGAGCGGTTGTCGTGCCGATAGATCCGCTGCGAGGCGCCCACGAAGTCGAGTTCTTGTTGACCAACACCGGTGCGCGGCTGCTGATATTCGCGCCGTCATGTGAGGCTGCGGCTACCGCTGGTGCGCTGGCCGCCGGTGTTGCCCGAATCGGCGTCGGCGAGAACACGCTTGAAGACCTGATCAGTGGCTTCCTCGGCCAGCCGTGGCCAGTGACCCGCGCCGGCGACGACAACGCGGTCATCCTGCACACGTCGAACACAACCGGGGTGCCCAAGGGCGCCCAACTCACCCATGGCAACCTGGCCTGCAACCAAGGCGTCATTGCGCGCAGGCTGCTCAGTATCGGGCCCGACGACGTCGTGATGGGGTGCCTGCCACTATCTCACGCGTTCGGAATGACATGCGGTCTGGCGGCAGCCATCTCAACCGGCGCGACACTGGCCCTGCTCCCGACGTTCGACCCGGGCAGAGCGTTGGAAATGTTTGCGGCCGAACAGGTCACCGTATTCGAGGGGCTACCCTTCATGTACGCCGCGATGCTCGCGGCCACCGCCGGCCACGAGCCGGACTTGGGCTCGTTACGAGTCTGCATGTCGGCGGGCGCGACGATGCCTGTGGAGATGGTGGGCCGGTTCGAGGACAAATCCGACTCCGCGGTGCTCGAGGGCTACGGGCTGTCGGAAACCTCCGGGCCGGCGTGCTTCAATCGTCCCGCGGCGCTGCGCAAGGTCGGTTCAATCGGCACACCCATCGACGGCGTAGAGATGCGGGTGGTCGACGAACACGCTGCCGAGGTGCCGACCGGGGCACCGGGCGAGATACAAGTCCGCGGGCCCAACGTAATGAAAGGCTACTGGAACTTGCCGGAGGCCACCGCGAATGCCATTGTCGATGGCTGGTTTTCGACTGGCGACAGCGGCCGGGTCGACGAGGACGGCTACTTCTTCATTGGTGCCCGCGAGAGCACCTGATCATCCGCGGCGGCCACAACGTCCGCAGGATTGCCCTTTCACCATCGGCGAACGAAGCGCCCTACGTTGTGCCCCCACGGAAACCCGGTCGCATACCGCGGACGTTACGGGATCAAAGCGCAAATGCGCCTGTTGCCCGCTGTGGTCGCGAATAACTTCAGCACGACCATTGTGTGCCGGCCGACAATGACCCGTTGCGACCCAGCACCGACGATCAGTTTAGGCCGCATTGAAGCGGCTGAAGGTAAGACGTTTGGCGATGAGCCAGCCATGAGTCGATGAAGGAGTTTCTGATGGCGAACAAAGATCTGAGTACGCAGTTCGAGAAGATTTCCGACCACGCAAAAGCGGCGACACAACATCTTCGTGCGGCCGGGGAGCGCACCAAGGATCAGCTTGCCGCCGACACCGCGAGCGCACGAGAGAGGGCGACTGCAGCAACCAATCA
>DASXJI010000616.1:0-6531 GCA_036497495.1 Mycobacterium sp. | reverse complement strand
GAGCGCAGGATGAGCGCCTCGACGCCATCCGGGTTTTTGCCGCGCGGCGCGACCGACGACAGCCAGCGAATCACCCGCAGCGTGCGGGGACCGAGTGGCAAATTTGGCGCGAGGCGGGCGACTTTGCGGAGGTCAGGGTGGAAATCGGTGCTCGGCATCGGTCCAGTATGGCCAATGCGGATCGGGCACCGGTTCCGGGCTACGCCCAGCGGAGACGGATCTCAGTTCTGACCAGATTTTCGATTCGCCAGATCGGCATCCTGCCCAGTGCTGGAGATGAAGTCGTCAAGGATGTCGACCACCGCCGCCGGGGACTCGACATGAGGAAAGTGCCCGACACCAGGGAGCACCTCAAGCCGACTGCCCGGCACGGCTTCGTGGGCGGCGCGGCCATGGGCAACGGGAATGATTCGGTCCTCTTCGCCCCAGATCAACAAAGTCGGTAAGCCGTGGCTGACATGGATCTTGCCGAGCGCACTGACCGCCTGGCCGCGGTAGTCGACGACCGAGCGCAACGTACGGAGAAATGCCTGCCGTGTCTGCTGATCCGCTAACGACGAATAAGCGCTCCACATTTCGCTTGCGCGCGGCGACTGTACTCCCGCCGAAGTCAGCCATGACCCCAGCTTGTTGCCGAGGTTCAACACCGGGCGCGGCGCGGCGATCGGCAGCACCAGCTCGGCTCCGGGCGCCGAAAGGATCCGCAAGATCCAGTTCAGGTCGGGGCCTAGGCCACCACTGCTGATAAGTGCCAGTCGCTGGCAATAGTCGCGATGTTGATAGGTGAATTGCATGGCCACACCGCCACCGAGTGACTGGCCGACCACCGTCGCCCGGCTGATGCCGAGTTCATCGAGGAGATCACGCAGCGACGCGGCGAACGCACCCAACGAATAATCACCGCGCGGCTTGGCTGATTCGCCATGCCCCAGCAGGTCCGGTGCCAGCACGCGATACTTCTTCGACAGCTCAGGAATGACGGCGCGCCAGGTCGCTGAACTTCCCGCCATGCCGTGGATCAGCAGCAACGTCTCGCCGGTCCCCGCGTCCCGATACGCGACCCGTTCGCCGTGCAGATCGAGATAACGCATCTCGTTCATCGGAATCGGCCTCCGTTTGACGTTCTTCCGGGGTGCTTGCACGTGGTCATATCGACCGCTTCTGTGGCGTCAGGCCGACACTACCGCAACCTACGATACCGTAGGTTACCGATCGGTAGTCTCCCGACGCCACTGGCGGACCGCCGCAATCGCCGTCTTGAGACCGCGGCGGCGCCCCGTCACCAGGTCGGTGCCGGTGGAGTCGGGCCGAAGTTCGGCGAACATCCGCTCGCTGCGGGTTTCCGGAGCGTCGTCAGCGCTGTCGCGTAGGAAGCGGTCTGGCAGCGACAGTTTGGCGATAGTGCGCCACGTCTTGCCGTACTGCGACAGGAAGGAGCCTGTGGTGTAGGGCAAGTCGTACTTGTCGCATAGCTCGCGCACGCGCAGCGAAATCTCGTGCAACCGGTTGCTCGGCAGATCGGGAAACAGGTGATGCTCGATCTGATGGCACAGGTTGCCGCTCATGAACCGCAGCAACGGCCCGCCCTCGAAGTTGGCGCTGCCCAGCATCTGACGCAGATACCATTCGCCCTTCGATTCACCGATCATGTCGGTCTTCGTGAATTTCTCCGCGCCATCGGGGAAATGCCCGCAGAAGATCACCGCGTTGGCCCATATGTTGCGGATCACATTGGCAACGACGTTGGCCTTCAGCGTCGACGTGTAGGTCGCCGCCGGCGACAGCGAGGTGAGCGCCGGGAACGCGACATAGTCCTTAACCACCTGCCTGCCGACCTTGGTCGACCACTCGCGCGTCTGTTGGAGGGTGAAGTCGCGCTTCGGTCCAGGCTTCAAGATGTTCTCGAAATCGATGGACTGCGTGCCGATTCCCCACTCGAACCCAACCGCGAGGATGGCATTCATCAACAGGTTGCCGATATTGCGGAGCTGCCAGGGCTGGTCGCGCGTGACTCGCAGGACGTAGTAGCCCACATCGTCATCCATGCCGAGGATGTTGGTGTACTTGTGATGCTGAAAGTTATGCGAAGAAATCCAGTGCTTTGATGCCGCGTTCATGTCCCACTCCCACGTCGAGGAGTGGATCTCGGGATCGTTCATCCAATTCCATTGGCCGTGCATGAC
The DNA here is from genome assembly GCA_036497495.1 of Mycobacterium sp. Classification (GTDB taxonomy): domain Bacteria; phylum Actinomycetota; class Actinomycetes; order Mycobacteriales; family Mycobacteriaceae; genus Mycobacterium. Next base: position 4,348 of record DASXJI010000616.1, on the reverse strand, counting down.
GTTGTGGCCGATTTCCATGTTCTCGATGATCTTGGCCAGACCAAGGGTTATGGTTCCCGCCCACCACGCGGAACGTTTCGCGCTGGCGGCGAGCGCGAATCGGCTGGCAGCCTCGAGGGCACGTTGGGTGGCGATGGTGCGACGGATGTAGCGCGCGTCGCGCGCGCCAAGGGAATCCTCGACGTCGAGCCTGATCGCGTCCAGTTCAACGGCGAGGTTGTCGATGTCGGCATCGGTCAAGTGCGCGAAGGCCGGAACGTCGGTGATCGCCATAGCTGTCCGCCTTTCTTTCGCGTGTAGTGGTGTGGCTGCCGGCGTTGTGCACCGGCGAAAGCACCCGGCCCGGCCGCCCAGTGCTGGCCGAGCCGGGGAGTACATGCAGCCCGTCAGGAGTAGTGGCGGCGGCCGCCGACCGCGTCATTGCGATCGGCCCTCGAGCGATTTGGTGTCGCCTCGCCCGATCGGCGCATCTTTCGTTGTGCGACCGGTTATTTCGGCAACAGGTGGTCCTGACCGAATCGATTGACTCAGAATGTACGGCCCGAGCGGATGCTCATCGAGTCAGGCGGCATAACAGCCAGACCCATTCCGTACCGGCTGGATATCTCAGCAACAGCAACGCTACACCGGTCGGGAGAGCCGCGCTGATAGCGCGGCCGGGCTCTACATCTGCGGGGAACCGCGGCATCTGGTTTAAACCAACCCCGAATAGGCTGGTCCGGGGTCAGCGAATCTTCTCGGGAATCGAATTCAGTGCGTCCAGAACATGTTCTGCCAGTTCGCTGGCTTCCTTACCGCCGAGTTTGGTGTGAGACGTGATGGTGTCCCTGACCAGTTCAAGACGCTGGAGATAGGGAGAGCGCAACGTCGTTGGTGAAGCCATCAACTTTTCCTTTTCAATCGAGCATGTTCGCTCGCACTCGAGCTGCCCGATAACGTCGACGCTACGCCAGTTTCAGTCACCTGGTGTGGCCGGCCGGCACACGGCGGCGCATCAGGTCTTACCGGCGAGCCGTCGCGGCTGGCTCGCGCGCTGGTCAATAGCTGCTTCGGGCGTGTCGCTGCTGGTCACCGAGGAACTGGTCGCTTTTACGGTTTGACCGCAAAAACCCGGGGTACGCTGCCCCGATGACGGAACCAGCGGCGACCGGCTTTCGCCGACCGACCATGACTTCTCGGGCAAAGTGGCTGCTTCGGGCCCGCCCCGGCGACTACATGCTGGCGTTCAGTGATGCGATGGCTTCGCTTCCCGTGGTCGGCAGGCATCTGGAGCCGCTGGGCGGTGTGACCGCGATGGGCCTGTGGGGTTACCGAATGGCGCCGCAGTTCTTGTCCGCGTCGGCCAAGTCATGGCTGACTCCCGGCATCAGCGAGACCCGCAAGGCCGAGCGCGAACAGACCCAAGCGGTTTTGGACGCCGCGCTACGCGACGTGGTTTCGAGCACGGACCTCGACGTCGAGTGGCCGGCGCCCGACCACAGGCCACCCTTCTGGCGTGCGCTGAAACACCGTCGCTACCTGCACCGCTCCTCGGTGCGCTACGGCAAGCACCCGGTGCAACTCCTGGACGTGTGGCGTCGCAAGGATCTACCGGTGCGGCCGGCGCCCGTGTTGATCTTCGTGCCCGGCGGCGCCTGGGTGCACGGCGGTCGCCAGCTGCAGGGCTATGCCCTGATGTCGCAGTTGGCCGGCATGGGCTGGATCTGCCTGTCGGTGCAATACCGGGTCTCTCCGCACCACCGCTGGCCGTCCCACATCACCGACGTCAAAACCGCCATCGCGTGGGCCCGGGCCAACGTCGACAAGTTCGGCGGTGACCGCAATTTCATTGCGGTAGCGGGTTGCTCGGCCGGTGGACACTTGTCGGCATTGGCCGGGCTGACCGCCAATGATCCTGAGATGCAGACCGAACTGCCGCCGGGTTCGGATACTTCGGTGGATGCGGTGGTCGGGATCTATGGCCGCTACGACTGGGAGGATCGCTCGACCGTCGAGCGGGACCGCTTCGTGGATTTCCTGGAGCGAGTCGTGGTCAAGCGTCGGATCGACCGCCACCCCGAGGTGTTCCGCGACGCGTCGCCGCTCGCACGGATACATCCGGATGCGCCGCCGTTCTTGGTGATTCATGGCGGCAGCGACACGGTGATCCCGGTGCCACAGGCGCGCAGCTTCGTCGAGCGGCTTCGGTCGGTATCGCGCTCGGTGGTCGGCTACGTGGAGTTGCCGGGTGCCGGCCACGGATTTGACATGATCGACGGGGCACGCACCGGCGCGACGTCGACGGCGGTCGGGCTGTTCTTGGGCCAGGTTTATCGCGACCGGATGATCGCGGTCAAAGAGGTTATTTAGCCGCCACGCAGTTGTAGGGTCCCACCCATGAAGCGGCTGAGCGGGTGGGACGCAGTACTGCTCTACAGCGAAACGCCGAATGTGCATATGCACACCCTCAAAGTCGCGGTAATCGAGCTGGACCCCGACCGTCGCGACTTCGACATCGACGCGTTCCGCCGGGTGATTCACAGCCGGCTCTACAAGCTGGAGCCGTTTTGCTATCAGCTGGTTGACATTCCGCTCAAATTGCATCACCCGATGTGGCGGGAGAACTGCGACGTCGACCTGACCTATCACGTGCGGCCGTGGCGGTTGCCGGAGCCGGGCGGTCGTCGCGAGCTGGACGAGGCGATCGGCGACATCGCCAGCACCCCGCTGGACCGTGACTACCCGCTGTGGGAGATGTATTTCGTCGAAGGCTTGGCCGACAACCGAATTGCGGTGGTCGGCAAGGTTCATCACGCGTTGGCCGACGGGGTGGCCGCGGCGAATCTCTTGGCCCGCGGCATGGATCTCGCGCCCGGGCCGCCGTCCGACAAGACCCGGTATGCGCCGGACCCGGCGCCCTCGACGGCGACGCTGGTGCGGTCGGCGTTCGCCGATCACATGCGCCATCTTGGGCGGATCCCGGGCACCATCGGCTACACCGCGCAGGGCATCAACCGGGTGCGCCGCAGCTCGCGCAAGCTCTCGCCGGAGTTGACGATGCCGTTCACCCCGCCGCCGAGCTTCATGAACCACATGCTCACGCGCGAGCGCAGATTCGCGACGGCGACCCTGGCGCTGAGCGATGTCAAGGAGACCAGCAAGGCCCTGGGCGTCACGATCAACGACATGGTGTTGGCGCTGTCGGCGGGGGCGTTGCGCAAGTTGCGGCTGCGTTATGACGGCGACTCCGACCACCCGCTGCTGGCATCGGTGCCGGTGAGTTTCGACTTCTCACCGGATCGTGTTTCGGGAAACCTTTTCACCGGGATGATGGTGGCGCTACCCGCCGACGTCGACGATCCGTTGGAGCGGGTGCGGCGGGCACACGACTACGCGGTCGACGCCAAGGAGAGCCATCAGCTACTCGGCCCGGAGCTGGTCAGCCGGTGGGCCGCCTATTTTCCGCCGGGGCCGTCGGAGTCACTGTTCCGTTGGCTGGCCGGGCGCGACGGTCAGAACAAGGTGCTCAACCTGCCGATCTCAAACGTCCCGGGTCCGCGTGAGCATGGGCGGGTTGGCGGCGCCTTGGTGACCGAGATCTATTCGGTGGGCCCGTTGACCACCGGCAGCGGCCTGAACATCACGGTCTGGAGTTATGTCGACCAGCTCAATGTCTCGGTGCTGGCCGACGGCGCCACTGTCGACGACCCGCATGAGGTCACCGAAGCCGTTATCGAGGAACTCATTGAAATCCGGCGCGCCGCAGCGCTTTCCGGGAACCTGACGGTCATCGAAGGAGCGTTGGCTCAGGCCTGAGCGTGCTGCGCCGAACGTGAAACTGTGGCGAAATTTTCGGCTGAGTTTCCGCCATGGCTTCACTCTCGGCGCGGGAGCCTACCCGTCCAGGTGACCGTGCAGGTCACGCCGGGAGATCTTGCCGGTGCTGCTGCGCGGCAGCTCGTCGAGCACGATGATCTCGCGGGGCACCTTGTAGTTAGCCAGGTTGTCCCGGACGTGTTGTTTGAGAACGTCCACGGTGGCCGACGCGGTCGGCGTCAGCACCACGAACGCGACCAGTCGCTGGCCGTACTGTTCGTCGTCGACGCCCAGCACGGTGGCTTCGGCGACATCGGGATGGATGGCAAGTGTCTTCTCCACCTCGATCGGGTAGACGTTCTCGCCGCCGGACACGATCATCTCGTCGTCGCGCCCGACCACATACAGTCGTCCGGCCTCATCGAGTCGGCCGACGTCGCCGGATGCCATGAAGCCGTCGTGAAAGCTCTTGCCCCCGCCGGAGGTGTAACCGTCGAACCGGTTGGTGTTGCGGACGAAGATCTGACCGACCTCGCCGGTGGGCACCGGGCGA
>DASXJI010000615.1:0-4483 GCA_036497495.1 Mycobacterium sp. | reverse complement strand
ACGCTGACCCGCTGCGATGTCCGGGTCCCCCGCTATGCCACGGTCGACCTGAGCGGTCACGTCGTCGACGAGGTGTGCAGCAGGGGCAAGCACTTGTTCATTCGCGTCGGACCGGCCAGCATCCACTCGCATCTGAAGATGGACGGCAGCTGGCGAGTCACCACGCGGCCGAGCCGCGCCGACCATCGGGTCCGGATCATCTTGGAAGCCAACGATATCCGCGCGGTTGGCATCGACCTGGGCGTGCTGGAGGTACTCGAGCGCGCCCATGACGGCGACGTCGTCGACCACCTGGGACCCGATCTGCTGGGCGAGGACTGGGACCCTGAGATCGCCGCCGCCAACCTGACGGCAGAGCCAGATCGGCCGATCGCCGAGGCCCTGCTGGATCAGCGGATCATGGCCGGGATCGGCAATGTCTACTGCAACGAGTTGTGTTTCGTCAGTGGACACCTGGCCACCGCGCCGGTGAGCGCGATCGCCAACCCCCTACGGCTGGTCGCCCGTGCCCGCGACATGTTGTGGGCCAACCGCTTCCGGCAGAATCGCTGTACCACCGGCGACATGCGGGCTGGTCGGCAACTGTGGGTGTACGGGCGAGCGGGCCAAAGCTGCCGTCGCTGCGGCACGCCCATCCAGCGTGACGACGGAGGCGAGCGGGTTGCGTACTGGTGCCCGGCCTGCCAACGTTGAACGCCGAGGGCATGTCTAGACGGTTAACGATCACACCGACCGGCGTCGACCTCACAGCGCGCTTCAAAAGTCCGGGCGCGGCATGCGATGATCGCAATGTCAGCAGTTTCGCTTGCTATCAGCGCTACTCACGCTTCTGCTCAGCGGACAGGATGAGAAAGGACGACCACCCCAGTGCGCTCGCCCACACCTGTGCGATCAATCCTGACCGGACTAGTCCTGTTGTTTGCCCCGTTCAGTGCCATGGAAATCGCCGCGCCGAGCGCGCATGCCGACGCCGTCGACTCCAACTTCTTGAATGCTCTGAAGGCCAAGGGGATTACTTTCGCGTCCGGACAGGCCGCGGTCATCGCCGGTCATCAGGTCTGCGACGGACTCGACGGGGGTAGGTCATCGAGCGACGAGGCGAACGACATCATGCAGCAGAGTGGTCTGGACGGATACCACGCCGGATTCTTCGTCGGCGTCAGCATCGCCGCGTTCTGCCCACGACATGCGGGAGCCTGAAAAAATCCGCATACTGGGGTATCGACCCCAACGGAGCATCTTTGATCATCGAGAAGTTATTGGTCGGCGCCGCGATCGCGCTCGCTGCGACTGTTGTCACAGCAACGCCGGCCGACGCCGAACCCAGCCAGTTCGGCACCCTCGGCTGTAGCTGCGACCCGGCCACTGGGATGCCGGAGGGCACATCGGACCTCAAGAGCCAAGTGGATGAGGGCATCCAGCACGGCCTGGGCTCTCTGCACAGCAGCCCGCCGCATCCCGGCGACTGAGTCGCCGACGGCGATCTCGCTTATCCCGCCGACGGCGGCGGTTTGATCACTTTGCCCTTGAGCTCGGCGCCGATCGCGATGTCTTCGTACTTCTGCGCCTTGCGCTTGCGCCAGCCACTGCCCGGCGAAATCGGCGGCGGCATGAGCGGCGGGAGCATCGGCATCCCGGGGGCTCCGTCCGCGCCGAGCGGCGTGGCCGCCGACGCAAGCTGTACCGGTGTCGCCAGCAATGGCGCCGCGCTGGGCGGTGCGGAAAGATTACCCATCGGCACCGCGGCGCCCAGTGCCGCCGAGGTGTTGATCTCGCCGAGGCCGGCGGCGCCCAGCGCACTCAGACCTCCCCCACTCTGGCCCAGCGCGCCCAACGCTCCGGCAGCACCCCCACCCAAATTCGCCGCGGCCCCACCCAACGCGTTCTCGCCCTCCGAGACACCTTGGCCAACGGCGCTGTTCACACCCTGCAGGGCCTGGGCCGACTGGCTCTGGGCCAGATAGCTGAGCAGGTTGATCGGAAACCCGGACGAGACGAACTGGTTGGCGTAAGTGTTCGCCAGCCCGACAAAACCGACATTGGGATCGCCGGCGGGGGGCAAGGGGGCGGCAGGGCTTGCCGCCGCAACCGTGGCTCCCGACGAGGTCGTGCCGGCCGGCGACGCCGAACTGGCTTGCGTTTTAAGGGCCGACGGGTTGGTCGTCGAGGTCGGCGACGCAATCTGCGGCAGCGCGCTGGCCTGTGCTGAGGCCGCCTGATAGCGGGTCATCGCCGCCGCGTTGTTCGCCCACATGGTCTGGTATTCAGATTCGGTTTGGGCGATAGCCGGAAGGTTTCGCCCGAATACATTGGTGGCCAACAGCTGCGCCAGACGCGTCCTATTCGCGACGACCGTGGCCGTGGGAACCACGGACGCCTGAACAGAGTTGAACGCGGCCGCCGCGGACTGTGCCGCCGCCGCCGTCTGCTGAGCCTGCTGTGCGGTGGTGCGCAGCCACGTCACGTACGGTGTGACGGCCTGGAACATCGCCGCCGAGGACGGGCCGTACCAGGCCTCGTCCATTGACGACAGTGACGCGGCGTAGTTGTCCGCTGCGTCTTCCAGGTTGGCGCTGAGCTGTTGCCATGCCGCGGCAGCATTGGCCAGCGATTCCGCACCGGGTCCCGAATGAATGAGTGCGGAGATCACCTCAGGTGGCAGCGTCGTGAACTCCATGATTCAAAAGATTTACTACCGTGGGAAAACTCTGGGTTGACTACGGCGAAAGATACCCTCGAACATTGCGCATCGACTCCTCACGAGACGGCGTTGATGGAGTTTAGTAGCCGCGGCTTGAACTCGGCAGGCATTGGAATGTAGCCGGCGCCGATCAAACCGTCCTGACCTGGACCGATAGCGCTCTGCAGGAAAGCCCGGACGGCGGTGCCGACTTTCGGATCCTGATATTTCGAGCACACGATCTCATACGTCGCCAGCACGATCGGGTACGCGTCGGGCTGGTTGGGCCGGTAGAACGAGATGGTGTCGAGGGCAAGATCGTCGCCCTTCCTGATGAACCACGCCGTGGAAATCGTCTTGCCCACCGACTCGGGAGTGATCTTCACCGGCTCCGGACCGGCCGACGTGATGACGCTGGCCACATTCAAGTTGTGCGTCTGAGCGAACGACCACGCGAGATAGGTGACCGCTCCTTCGGTGTTTTTGACGGCATCGGCGGCGCCATCATTGCCGACGGCGGGCTGACCGACTCCGCCGTTGAACTTCCGCCCGGCCGGAAAGCCCCACGTGCCCCTGGAAGCGGTGTCGAGATACTTCTGGAAGTTGTCGGTAGTCCCGGATTCGTCACCGCGGAATATGACGTGAATCGGCTCGTTGGGCAGCTGCACACCCAGGTTCTGTAGCTGGATCGCGCCGTCGTTCCACATATTGATTTGTCCGTTGAAGATCTGCGCCGCGGTCAAACCGTCGAGGTTCAACGACGTCACGCCCTTGACGTTGAAAGCGATCGCGATCGGGCTGACCACCATCGGCAGGTTCCACGTGGGCGAACCGCACCGTTGCTGCGCCTTGGCGTATTCGTCATTGGTCAGCGTGGAATCGGATCCGGCGAAATCGCTTTTGCCGTCGAGAAAGTCGCTGATCCCGGCACTGGAATCATTCGCGGTGTAATTGAGCGACTGTCCCGGGCAGGATTGCGCGAAGGCCTTGATGAATACGCTCATCGCGTTCTTCTGAGCGGTGGAGCCACTGGCGTTCAGGTCCGGCTTGCCTCCGCAGGTCACTTTCACCGGAGCCGGGCTCGTCGTTCCCCCGCCGGAGGCGTTGTTGTGACCGCCACACGCCGACAAGAACAGCACAGCAGTCACGAGAATGCTCAGTGCGGCGTTAAATCGATTGAGCTTCAATCCAATTCCTTCAGACGGTACAAAGAAGATGATCGAACCGGCGCATCGCACGCCGCACCGCTAGTCGTTCGCATCCATGAGGCATGGTAACAAGATTCGTAGTTCGGTCATGATGCCCAGCATCCGCTGGAGGCGCGGTACTCACGATTTCGACCCCGGTTTCCCGCCCGTTCATGTTCCCGACGCGCAATTCCAGCGTAAGCGCGCGTGCGCGATGAAAAACTGACCGCTAGCCTCCGATGCGCTGAAGGCGCGGGTGGTGGGTCCGATGATTGACCTTGGGCAGATACTGAGAGCCGTCTGACGTTTGATATCGAAAAGATCACACGTCGGTGCTGTTAATCACACGTCAACTAGTTCTCAGCCACGTTGCGGACACGGCATTTGCCCAGGTGGAAGGGGTGGCCATGCCGTCATGGAACGCGGGCGCGCCCAAGACACGGCACGCGACTTGCTGTCACCCACCCAGCCCGAACGCCTCCCGGGACGTACCGTGGGAATTGTGCACGCCGATTGGCGGTTGGTCATTGGAGACCGGTCTGTGACGCCGATCACGAACTTGAAAAGTATCCGCGCCAGTCACTGCGAGCCGCCCCGACGACCGTGTCGGGTCACT
>DASXJI010000614.1:0-8453 GCA_036497495.1 Mycobacterium sp. | reverse complement strand
GGCCGAACGCCCACCCCGCGCCAGTGACGCCGAGCTGATCGCCGCCGAGCGGCCGCGCGGGATCTTCAGCCGCCAGCTGATCCTCGGCGACAACCTCGACACCGAGCACATCAGCGCCAGCTACGACGCCGGCGTGCTCACCCTGCAGATCCCGGTCGCCGAGCGGGCCAAGCCCCGCAAGATCTCCGTCACCAGCAAAGGCGACGACAAGCAGGCCATCAACGCCTGACCCGCCGGGAAGGATCATGCCAACCACACCCGCGCCCGGTGAGACGATCGTGCCGAGCGTCGATCAGCAGTTCCTCGACATCATCTGCAGTGACGCGGATCTGCTCGAGGCTGAGTTCGACGCGATCATTGCCGCGGAGTGGCCGAGCCGACCGGAGGACAGGGGCGGACGAGGCGAGGCGCCGCGGGAGGCCAGCCGGTCACTCTCGCGAGCAGCGGCTCGTGATCCCGGTCCATTGCTCCGATCTCGACACTCGAGCATCGACAGATGGGCCCGACAACGCTCACCCCCGTGATCATTGACGACGCAGGACCCGAAGGCAGGTGATCGCCTCGCACGAACAAAGATCCGCGAGCTGGCTGCCCGCCCCGCCCGCACGTTCCACCCCGAGCGTTGACGCGCGTTCTCGCGGCGCTCGCGCCCGCACGGCGCCTCTTGCAGCGGGCCAGGCGGCAAGTCTCCTCACATCGTGGTCCCGGCCCCACGGGCCGGGACCACGTCCAGCACGCCGCGGCCATCCGATCCGACCTTGACATCCGATCATGACGACCAAGCACGACGACCTGTACGCCATCCTGGGAGTTGCCCCGCAGGCAACCCAAGCCGAGATCGCGCGCGCGTACCGCGCGCTGCTTCGCCGCCATCACCCGGACACCCGCGCGGTCGTCGAGGAGTCGCACGGCGCGCTGTGCGACACGGCGCTCCGACAGGTTCTCGGCGCCTACGCCGTGCTGCGCGACCCGACCCGACGCGTCGGCTATGACAGGACAACCAGCCAACGCGCACATCCGGCACGGCGCCAGCTTGAGCACCAATCGCGCACGGGCATGGACCGTCAACCACTCATCGTTGCGGGACCGGTGTACTGGCAACCTCCCTGTTGACCCGCAATATCGACGCCGGGTATCCAGCCGCAGCCAGAAGATGACGCCCATACACGAGCGGCCAAGAGGAACACCGCGGCGATGTCGGGGTAGAGGTTCGACATCGTGTACGCACGCCGGCCAGAAAGCCTCGGTGCTGAGTCGGTAGTCGACCGTGGCGACAGCGATGCCGTGGCGCGGGAGCCAGCCAAACGCACCAAGATCCACCAGGGGACGCGACATCATGGTGCGGTCGCCCAGCCGGAGCGCGCCACTATCAACGAACATGACCAGCGGCGGCTTCAGCACCCCGCCCGGCGCGAACAGGTCCAGCGTCAGTGCCCCGGTGCTCGACATTCGGTACGTCACGCCAATGTGCTGCTGGATCTCATCACCGATCACGTCATCCGATTGTTCCGCACGCTCCAATCGCAGCCAGCAACGCTGACCTTCATCGGCCGATGAGTGTGCCCGGTCGGCGGCCAATCTGTGAATGTTGTTGCGGCATCTCTGGGTGGGATTGCTGCAGGTTCGGTGTTGGTGATCGGTCGTGACTCTCAGCAAATCTGCTTCTTCGCCGTGCCATGGACCGGACTCGTCCGATCGGTCGCCGGCACCGGCCCGGCCCACGTTGTTGGCCTGATCAGAAGCCTGTCTACGTCGTGCGCATAGCCGCCGCGGACACCGCGTTGGCCAAGATCGCCATCTACGCCCAGGCCGTTGTCGCCATTCAGCGACGCATGGCACCGGTATTCCTGGCGTTGCGCGACGCGGCCGCCACCGACGCGGACTGCCCGAGTTTGTGGAGCGAGATCGCGACGCGGCGGGCAACGAACATGCGTGCCTTCGCCGCGGAGTTGCGCAGTACCGGCGACGTGCGCGAAGACTTCCCCGATGACAAAGTGGCCGACATCATCTGGAGCATGGACGCCGCGGAGTACTGGGACCTGCTCGTGGCGAACGCGGCTGGGGCGCCCGCCCAGTTCCGCGACTGGCTCATCGACGCCTGGACCCGTCTGCTGCTCACGGTGCCCTGACGTCCCCGGTTCGAGGACCGTACTCGGGCATGGATCGTCGTCGTGGCGTGCTCGCCCCCGGCCGCGCAGGGTACGGCTCAGCGAAGAAGCGCTGTTGCCGATGTCCGGGGCACGTCGGCGAAGCGGGGGTGTGTGGCGTCATCGAAGGTCATGTCCTGGTGGTCCATCACCAGCGCCGCGCGGGCCTGTCGACCCAGTTCGGGACGGATGCGGCCCACGGTCGCGGCCATGACCGGCAGTGCTGCTCGGGGCAGGTGTCGCGGCGTCGTGGCATCGCCGCGATCCGCGGCGACCATTCGCGCCAGCTGATCAAGGGTGAGGTTGTCCGGTCCGCCGATCTGCAAGGTCTGGCCGCGGGACGCAGGGTCGACCACCACGTGCTCGACGAGTGCGGCGACATCGCGCACCGAAACGAAGTTGATCGGGTTCTGTCCGCGGCCGAACACCAGCGGCCGGTTCGAGCGGCCGGCGGTGCGGCGCAGGAGCTCGATCCACAGCTCGAGAAACGCGGTCGCCCGCACGACGGTGGCCGCTACGCCACTGGCGGCGAGTGCCGTCTCGGCTGCGTGCTTCATGCGGAACAGCTCGAGCGGGCTGTCGGGCGCGGCACCGACCACGGACACGAGCACCATGTCGGCACCAGCGGTACGCGCCGCGTCGATCAGGTGGACATTGCCGTCGCGGTCCACCGAGGCAGGTGTTACCTTTCCCGGCCCGGCGAAGCCGTGGACGGCCGAGACCACCACGTCGACCCCGACCATGGCCGCAGCGACGCTCGTCGGATCACGGACGTCACCCAGGACGATTTCGACATTCGTACCGGCCAAATGGGCGGCTCGGTGCAGGTCGCGCGTCATCACCCGCACGCCCACGCCGCGCGCCGAGAGAGCAGCGACGACGAGCGTGCCGAGTCGCCCGCTTCCCCCGGCGACCAGCACAACGCCGGTCACGGCGTTACCGGTGTGACCTGGGCCCGCACGGCAACCTCGACACCCTCACCGGTGTCCCGGACCGGCTCGAGGAAGAACCGCGCGGTCGCGATCACCCCGTCCCGCACGCCAAAGACGATCACGCCGCGCATCAGATGCCGCGAGCTGTCCGCGCGCGTACCCCGGTGCTCCCACTCGCTCCACACCGTGTCACCGTCGACGACCGAGGCGACGATCTCGGTCGACACGTCGGGGACCGCGGTCAGGATCTGTGTCCAGTTCCGACGCACCTGGTCGTTGCCGCTGAACCCCCGGGCGGGATGCAGCGGCGTCTCGTTGCGGTAGTCGGCCGCGAAGCAGGCGACGATCCCCTCGATGTCGTGCGCGTTGCTGGCGTCTCGCAGCCGCTCAACAATCGCGATCGGTTCCGGGCTGAGCACGGGCTGGGACATGTCCCTCCGATCACCGGACCGGCAGCGGGAGGGCCGACGGTTGCGGCTGTCGGGCTGACGACCTACTCTGATCCAGCGCACTGGATTCGTTCTATGACTATGGAGCCAATCTGTGGAGTCTGTCAAGCCCCGCCGGTACGACGCCACCCGGCGTCGCGCTCAGGCGGGCCGCACCCGGCAGGCGATCATCGACGCCGCTCGGCGCCGGTTCCTCGACGACGGTTACACCGTCACGACGATCGCCTCGATCGCGGCCGATGCCGACGCGTCGGCCGACACGATCTACAAGGCCTTCGGCGGCAAGGCGGGCCTGCTTCGTGCGGTGTGCGAGCACGCGCTCCGCGGCGCCGGTCCCGTCCCGGCCGAGCAACGCTCGGACGCGATGCAGGCCGCCGCGTCCGAACCCGCGACGCTGCTGCGCGGCCTCGGCACGCTCACCGCCGAGGTCGCGCCGCGGATCGCGCCGCTACTGCTCCTGCTCGCCACGGCCGCCGAAAGCGATCCCGCGCTGGCCCAGCTCCACGCCGAGCTGGCGGCCGCCCGGCTGGCCAGGATGACCCACGTCGCGCGCACCCTAGCCGGCAAAACCCCGTTGCGTTTGCGCCGAACCGTCGAGGAGACGGCCGACATCATGTGGGCCTACAGCTCACCCGAGCTCTACCGCATGCTCGTCCTCACGCGGGGGTGGGCACCGGAACGCTACGGCGAATTCGTCGGCGAATCTCTCGTCGACGCACTACTCGAACCCAACCCGTCGACCATCACGGCGCCACCAGACGACCTCCAAACGCGCGAATGCGATCCCACCAACGCTTCGGCAAGGCGGCCGACCGACAACCCGATCTGACCAGCCGGGAGCGCAAGGCCAGACACACCAAACCTTGCGGTCCGAGGAAAGTGTCAGACCGCGCTCGACGCGCGACTGCAGAGGGCTTGATCTTGGCCGGGCGGTTGTCGGCAGCGTCCGGTTCGGGTCCGACGTTCGGCTCGCGGTCGCGGAGGCTACCGGTTACCACATCGGCGTCGCGATCACCGGTCGCTGCCATTCGACTCGAGGGCAGAACGAGCTCGTCATCCCACCCAGCAGGCTTGATGCGACGTTGTGCGGTTGGCCGCTCGGCGACGAGCGCGATCACAACACTCGGGCGGCGTGCGCCTGGGCCCGTTGTCCGGCGGATCGTTCGGCGGCGAGCACTCGTTGGATTCGCTCGCAACCGGGCGAACTCTGCCTTTCCCGCCCCTGTAGCGACCAGCGCGTCGGCCTCCGCCGCGCAGCCTGCAGCTCGCGCGCGAAGCTCGGAACAGCCCTCGCCAAGACCGTGGGCGCGTTCACAAACCCAGCATGGTTTGACGGCTAGCGGGCCGCCGGACACGAACACACGGGAGGGTTTTGTGCGCCGGGCCCGGCAAGCCCTGCGCGGCAATATCTCACCTGGGTATTTGCGAGCACAACCATCGTATGAATGAATAGATCAACGTCGAGGCTGTGGACGACGGTTTTCGTCGGCTCCCGGAGCTAGCACAACAACCTTCCCAAGGTGCTGTGCGCGTCCGGCAGCCCCGCTAATGGTCAGTCCCGGATGGGGCGAGGGCGACGGGCGATCTCGGACAATCGAGGACGTTAGTCCCGTGAAATCCGCGTTTGACCAGCCTAATCTCAAGCATTGTGAGCAAAGGCTGCGGTAATACGTGGAAGGACGTGCGATGCGAACTACAAGAGGGGCACGGTCCTGTACACCGAGCGCGCCGGGACGGAGCGAGCCTCTGGTGGATCAGTAGACGGCAGGGCTGCGATGCAGAGACCTTGAAGGGGACCGTGCTAACGCCTCGGCGAACGGGGTGAATGTGGCGCTGCCGCAGGCACACAAACAGCAACGGAGGGTCGTTGATGTCGGGCTCAGAATCCGGCAGCCCCGCCCTCCCCGGGGCCGCCATCGCGGTCGGGATCGGCGCTTCCCTGGTGCGGAGCCCGCCGATCATCAAGTGATCCGCTCGACCACCTCGTTTACCGCGTGCACGAAAATAACGGCGCCGGCACCCAGGGTGAGGGCGATCCGCTTGAGATGCGCGACGGCGCTCTCACGGTCGACGTGGGTGTCGTAGGTTTCGCGGCCGTGTTGGCAGGACCACTGGCCGTCATCGTCCTCGACCGCGTGCAGGTACCACGTCACGCGCAAAAGTGTGCCCAACCCAGCGTCGCCAGAATCAGAGACCTTAGTCCGAGGTCGGCGCCCAACGACCTCGAAGTGCCGGTTGGTACCGGGGCTTGATGCCGACGAGGGACCCGAACCCAACGGGAGGGATGTCAGGTTCGGGCCAAGTCCGAGGATATCGGCTGTTGGGTTGCCTACGCGACCGTCCCGTGGCAGGTGCGCACTTAACCGTCCGCAATGAAAATGCGCCCGGCCGCTGCAGCTTGATAGACGGCTGAGGGACCGGTACGTACAGTCCGAGGCGATGCCTTGTCGGCCAAGGAGGGGGTCGGCGAGGCATCGCCATTCGGGCTATCACCGCTTAGCTGCACCTCCTGTGGACAAGCGCGTGTGTCTCAGCCGTCGCGGCTACGCTCAACTCGTACGAACCATCCGGACCGGCCGGAACCAGCACGAGATCGAGGTCTACGACAACGAGGTCTGCCCGGACTACGGCGCGCTGCTGGTCTCTCCGCATGTGCAGTTGTCTTCGGTCGGCTGCCCTCAGCACGGGCACCACCGCACCATCCGCTGCCTCGACTGCGGCCACGTCACGCTTGAATCGCCCCGCGATCGCGACCGCAAGCAGGGCGGGTCGGCAGCCTCTACGACCGATAGCGCGAACGGTCCTAGCGCGCCTGACTTGGACGGAGCCATTGCCGCCGACCTGTGCACAGGTCTAGCGTCCCCCCAGCCAAAACTGAGGAGGGACTGTGACCAGAGACATCGTCAAGGGTGCCGTGGTGGGTGCGATCGCCGCGAGCATCGTGCTGCTTGCAGGTAGCGCGGTCGCCGGCACCGGCATCGGTGGCGTGTTCAATCTCGGCAGGACGAACACCGTCAACGCCAAGACAACACTCATGGGCAGTACCTCGGCCGCGCAGTTGGCAGTGTCCAACGCCGGATCAGGTCCGGCGTTGAAACTGTCTGCGCGCGCGGGACACGCGCCGTTGAGCGTGAGCAACAAGGTCATGATCCCGCGGCTGAACGCCAACTACGTCGGCGGCCACAAGGCGTCGTCGTTCGTATCCAAGTGCCAGCGAGGCTCGGTCGCCGCAGTCGCGTCGTTCTATGCCCCGGCGATCCCGTCCGATCCGACCTACGTGACTCCTAACCGGTACGGCGGGGAAGGCGGCTTCGCCTGCAACCGCGCACAGCTCGAGCTGACCAAGGAAGGCACCGGATGGTTCCGACTCAAGTTCACGACCTCGCCAGCCAACGCCAACAGCTACCTGCTGTTCGTCAACCCCGATGCACGCGGCTCCACGCCGCTCTACGGCGACGGCAACAGCGCGTTTGCGGGCCCCTCCTGGGACATCCACGTGTTCGACAAGACCGGCGCGCCGGCGGATCCGTACTACCTCGACGTACAGCTAATTAGCTTCTGACGCGGGCGCCCCGCATGCGAGTAGACCGGCCCTTCCGACCGCGTGTCGTCTGGCCCGCCACCGACCCCGGGCGGCGCGCCAGATGATCTGGCCTTGAGGCCTCAGCAAACCGCAGCAGCGCCACCTGCTTCAACTACTCGACGCCGGCGAGCACACAGTCGGAGCTTGCGGGACTGTTCGGCATAAGCCGTGCGTCGGCTTACCGGGCCCTCCACCGCTCATCCCGATCGACGTTGGGCTGAGGCGCCAACGAGTGACGATGCGGGGCCACTACCTGAGCGCGCCGAACCTTGACATCCACGCCGCGCCTACCCGAGGAGCCTCTGTCAAGAAGCCTCCTTGAATGAGAAGTCGTTGGTCGTTTCGAAGACGCACCGGGTCACCGGGAGTCGAGTTGCGTTTCGTGCATTGCGGTGCTCCGAAATGGAACGGCGCAAGTGTCCGGTCAGTTCGCAAACTCAGGCGGCCCGGTCGACGTCCGCCCGGGTCGCTTCCTCGGGCGTCGCGGCACGGCGGCCTGCGACATCAGGGTTGAGCCGGGTCGCCGTTGATTCGGAACGGCACGGTGACGATATTGGACGCGACCCCCAGAACCTTAAGGTCGTTGGCGTCGATGCGCCCGTCGTTGTTGAGATCGGGGACCACGTTCGGCGCATCGTTGTAGATGCCGTCGTGATTGAGGTCGTCGATCACTGCCACGGTGAGCGTGGTGTTGACATTCTGGCCGGCGATGGCCATCCCCACGATCCAGGTGTCCCAAAGCTCGGTCTCCTTAGAGTCCCGGTTGGTTATGCCGGTGAGGTTGAACAGGTTGGCCAGGTTGGTGCCTGGACCGGAGAAGCCCTGGATGGTGTTGTTGGTCGTGGAGGTGAGAACGACCAGGCCGGGCAGGCGGTCGTCGCGGCCGGTCGAGAAGGCGCCAGGGAACGGCGCAGCGTTGTTGTGCAGCAGAGGCCCGGTCAACTGCAGACCGCTGAAGCCGGCCTGCTGCAGGTTCTTGCCGAGGAAGTCGACTTCCATGTCGACGAACCAGCCGAATCCGTTGGCGCCGGCGTTGGCGCCCCGTTCGGGCGCGAAGACCTCGATTCTTACCGGCTTGGCCCGGTGTGAAGCACCGGTGGAGCCGGCCGACGATGTGCTGGCGTTGGCGGCCGCCGTAATCACGGCAGTGGCGCCTATGACCATGGCGACCGTAGCCGCCATCACGATCCGGCTCTTGATCTGGGCTGTGTCAAAGATTTTGGACAGTTCCTCGGGTTGTTGATCAAGCAGCCTGTGCTGCTCGCCGGTGGTCGTTGAGTGCTTCGAGTGGGGTGCGGTAGCCCAGGGCCGAGTGCAGCCGGCGGCGGTTGTAGAACACCTC
>DASXJI010000613.1:0-4986 GCA_036497495.1 Mycobacterium sp. | reverse complement strand
ATCTACGCCTGGCGCAAAGGCATCAAGACGCTGTACTACATCCGGCTGCGGCAGATGGCGCTCGAAGGCACCGAGGTCGAGGGCTGCGTCTCCTGCATGCTGTGACGCCTGGCGTTCCGGTAGGCGGTCTGCCCAGGTCAGCGGCCGCGCCGGGGTATGGTGCTTGACGTGGTCCGAATTCCCAGACCCCCGCTGCCCCACACCGGGCCCAAACCCGGTGTGAAGGTTGACGCACGCAGCGAACGCTGGCGCGAGCACCGTAAGAAGGTGCGCGCTGAGATCGTCGAGGCGGCGTTTCGCGCCATCGACCGGCTCGGGCCCGACCTCAGCGTCCGCGAGATCGCCGAAGAGGCCGGTACCGCAAAACCCAAGATCTATCGGCATTTCACCGACAAGTCCGACCTGTTTCAGGCGATCGGGGAACGTCTGCGCGACATGCTGTGGGCGGCGGTCTTCCCGTCGATCGACTTCGCCACCGACTCGGTCCGCGAGATCATCCATCGCAGCGCCGAGGAACACGTCAGTCTGGTCGACGAACATCCCAACGTGCTGCGCTTCTTCATCCAGGGCCGCTTCCCCGAGCAATCAGAGTCGACGATGCGGACACTGAACGAAGGCCGCGAGATCACCCTGGCGATGGCGGAAATGTTCAACAACGAGCTGCGCGAGATGGAGCTCGATCCCGCAGCCTTCGAGCTCGCGGCATTCGCCGCCTACGGGTGCGCGGCGGCAGCCACCGACTGGTGGCTCGGTTCGGATGCCGGCAGCCCTCGGCGGATGCCCCGCGAACAGTTCGTCGAGCACCTGACCACGATCACGCTGGGCGTCATCTGCGGCACCGCCGAGATGCTCGG
Organism: Mycobacterium sp.; assembly: GCA_036497495.1. Lineage (GTDB taxonomy): Bacteria > Actinomycetota > Actinomycetes > Mycobacteriales > Mycobacteriaceae > Mycobacterium. Next base: position 4,132 of record DASXJI010000613.1, on the reverse strand, counting down.
CATCAAGCTGGACCCCGACAAGCCCATCCACGACGCGATGCCGCAGAACTCCGCTGCCAGCTAGCACCGGCCGGCGTTGATACCCTCGGTACCGGATATTTGAGAGCTGCGCCGGCGACGATGCCGAGCGAAGCGAGCAGGAGGAGCGGCGCAAATGAGCATTGCCGAGTCGACCACCCAACCCGATGGCAGCTGCGCCGCCGGTACGCACCCGCGCGGTGATCATCGGCACGGGTTTCGCCGGACTCGGCATGGCGATCGCGCTGCAACGCCAGGGCGTGGACTTCGTCATCGTGGAGAAAGCCGACGACGTCGGGGGCACCTGGCGGGACAACAGCTACCCCGGTTGCGCGTGCGACGTGCCGTCGCACCTGTACTCGTTCTCATTCGAGCCGAAGGCCACCTGGAGCAAGCTGTTCTCCCCGCAACCAGAGATCCTGGACTACCTCAAGGACGTCACCGAAAAGTACGGGCTACGCCGCTACATCCGATTCGGTCAGAAGGTGAGCCGTGCGCACTGGGATGACACCGAATACCGCTGGCACGTTTTCACCGAATCGGGAGACGAGTACGTCGCTCAGTTTCTGATCTCCGGCGCCGGTGCGCTGCACATCCCGCGGACGCCCGACATCGACGGCATGGACGAATTCCGCGGCCCCGCTTTCCATTCCGCGCAGTGGGACCACAGCGTCGACATGACCGGCAAGCGGGTCGCGATCATCGGCACCGGCGCCAGCGCCATCCAGATTGTTCCCGAGCTGGTACGCGGGGACGCCGGCGTCGCCGAGGTGCAGCTCTATCAGCGCACTCCGCCGTGGGTGGTGCCGCGGCCGAACAGTCTGCTGCCCGGCGCGGTGCGCAGGGCCTTCGCGACGGTGCCCGGCCTGAGACTGGCTGTGCGGTCCGGCATCTACTGGGGGCTCGAGGGCCTTGGATTCGCCATGACACAACGCCCGAGCTTGCTGCGAGCCGTGGAATTGGTCGGCAGGTGGAACATTCGCCACAACGTGAAGGACAAAGAACTTCGTCGCCGCCTCACCCCGAAATACCGGGCTAGCTGCAAGCGAATCCTGTACGCGGCCAACTACTACCAGGCGGTCGACAACCAGAAGACCACGCTGATCACCGACCGGATCACGCGCATCACCGCTGACGGCATCGTTACCGACGACGGCGTCGAGCACCCCGTCGACGTCATCGTGTACGCCACCGGCTTCCACACCACCGACTCCTACACCTACGTCGATGTGAAGGGTCCGCGCGGCGAGGACCTGGTGGATCGCTGGAACCGGGAGGGGCTCGTGGCCCACCGCGGCATCGCCGTGGCCGACATGCCGAACCTGTTCTTCCTGCTCGGACCCAACACCGGGCTGGGCCACACCTCGGTGGTGTTCATGATCGAGTCGCAGATCCACTACGTCGCCGAGGCGATCGCGGCTGTCGACAAGGCCGGCGCGCAGGCGCTGGCGCCCAGCCGCACCGCGCAGGACCGGACCAACGCCGAACTGCAGAGCAAGCTGGCCGGATCGGTGTGGAACACCGGCGGCTGCAGCAGCTGGTATTTGGACGACCACGGCGTCAACCGGACCTTGTGGAGCGGCATGACCTGGCAGTACTGGCGGGAAACCCGCTCGCTCAAACTCGCCGAATACAAGTTCTTCGGAGTCGGCACCGGCTCGTCGGCGAAGGGCCGGGCAGTCAGCGTCTGAGAAGCTGAACGAACGCTTCCGCGGCCGCGTCGACGCCGGCCTCGTCTTCGGTGGCGACAAGGTCCAGCAGAAGGCCACGAGTGACAGCCAGCCCAAGGCGTGCCATCGCACCGTCGTAGGGGACACCGGCCGTTGCCGCCTCGACCTCACGCAGCCAGCCGTCGACGGCGCCGGGAACGATGCGCGTGAAGGGCTCTTCGCCTTGGGCTGCGCGCGAGTAGCACTCGAAGAAGAGGCGTTCCAAGTGGCGCAGTTCGGGACGACGCAGGTCGGCCCACATTGCGGCGAAGCCGTCGGCCGGATCCACCGGTATCTGGGGCACCAGAGCCATCTGGCGCAGCTCGGTTTCCTCGACGATCGCGATCAACAGCTCTTCTCGAGAACCGAAGTGGTGCAACAGCATTCGGTGGCTGGTGCCGACGGCGGCGGCCACGTCGCGCAGCGACCGGTCGCCGATGCCGCCCCTGGCGAATTCCTCGACGAGTTTGTCCAGCAGTCGTCGGCGCGGACTGCGGTCAGGACTGCGAACCATTGGCACGGTGCAGTTGCTCAGACCGGGCCTTGAGTCCTTGGGCTTCGAGTTCGAGAAAACGCTTGGTCTTGTTGATCATCATCCGTCCGGCCAGGGCGCCGAGCAGGCCACGCTGCTCGAGTTGCTGGCGTACCAAGGTGCGGCCCCCGGGCTGAGCGATGACATGGTGACGAGCGCTCACGTTCACGCCGGGGGAGCGTTGCACCCACGTCCAGGACAGGCCCGGGTCGATCTCGGTCACCGTCCAGTTCAACTTCGACATACCGGGCTGTTTGATCGAGAATCGTTTACCGACAGCCAAATCGGCCCCGTCGTGCCCGGCCAGTGAGGTGACCGAGGCGGTCCACTCGGGCCAGTGCTCGACGTCGCTGAAGACTTTCCATACCAGCTGCGGTGGGGCGTCGATATCGATGCTGTCTTCGGTCAACATGTACCAGATGGTACATACGTGGTCGGGGTTTGAAAAGCGGCTTATCCGACGCGCGCGTCGAGATGTTTGAGGGCTGGACTGACGCCCGCTACTTCCCGGGTCGGCAGCAACGCGATCACGATGTCACCCCACACATCTAGTTTGAGATGACACTGTCAACTGAACTGGAGTGACCGATGACCGCCTCGAATTCTTCCGACCGCCGCGAGCTGATCGTCGTCAGCGGCGCCTCGACCGGGATGGGTGCGGCTACCGCACGTGAGTTGGCGCGCAGGGGTTTTCACGTGCTGGCTGGTGTGCGCCGCGACGTCGACGCCGACGCGCTGCGCGGCGACGGGATCGAGCCGCACATTCTGGATATCACCGTCGAGTCAGACGTGGCCGCCATCGCCGAACGCGTCGCGCGCGATCCGCAGGGGCTTCCGCTGCGGGCGCTGATCAACAACGCGGGAGTTGCAATCAACGCTCCGGTCGAAGCGCTGCCGATCGCCGAGTGGCGCCGGCAGTTCGACGTCAACTTGTTCGGTCACGTCGCTATGATCCAGGCGCTGATGCCATCGCTGCTGCGCAGTTCGGGAACCGTGGTCAACATCAGTTCGCTCGGCGGGAAGGTGGCATTGCCGACGTACCCGGCGTATGCCGGTTCCAAGTTCGCGCTCGAGGCACTCAGCGACTCGCTGCGTCGTGAGGTCAGCGGGTTGGGAGTCAACGTCGTCGTCATCGAGCCCGGCGCGGTCAAGACTGCGATGGCCGAACGCGGAGTCGCCACCGCAGATCGGCTGAAAGACGACATGACCGCCGAACAACGCGACCGTTACGGCGAGCTCGTCGACGCCATGTCGAACCTGGCGAGATCGTTCGACAAGGACGGCGTTTCAGCCGAGCGCGCCGCGAAGGTGATCGCGAAGGCCGCGACCGCGTCTCGTCCGCGCACGCGATACACCATCGGGCGTGACGCCGCGGTCCTCGCGCGGCTGTCGCGAGTGGTATCCGATCGATTCCTGGACCGCGTGGTGCGCCTGATCCTTCGCCCGCACTTCAAGGCGGCCGCGTAAAATCGTTGCGACGACACGCGAACACAACCTCTTGTGTTGCGTCGCCATGTCAGCCCCCAGGGGTAGTGTTTGTGGCCTAGGCAACGTCGACTATCCGTCCTGGTGAAGTGGGGTTCTGGTGACCGATCGAATGAAGCTGATCGACCGCGTTTCCGCGATCAACTGGAACCGTCTGCAAGACGAGAAGGACGCGGAGGTCTGGGAGCGGCTGACCGGAAACTTCTGGCTGCCCGAGAAGGTGCCGGTGTCCAACGACATCCCGTCGTGGGGGACGCTGACGCCCAACGAGAAGCAGCTGACCATGCGGGTGTTCACCGGGCTGACGCTGCTGGACACCATTCAGGGCACGGTCGGAGCGGTCAGCCTGATTCCCGACGCGCTGACGCCGCACGAGGAAGCGGTGTAC
>DASXJI010000612.1:0-2016 GCA_036497495.1 Mycobacterium sp. | reverse complement strand
CGATGCACGGGTCCACAACACCCCGCCTGCCAAGCGAGCGGGATACACGCCGTCGGTCTGACGATGGGGTGACTCGGTTCGCGCCGCGCGATCGGCAGCCCCCGTCGTATCCTCATTGGCAATGATTATCGTTATCGGTTTCCCGCGCTCGAGGCTTCGCGAATTGTGCTTAGCCGCCAGCCTGATCCTCGGGGCGGCAGCGGTGCTCGCGGGATGCACTGCCACCGATACTTCGACTCGTACCGGCGCATCTGCGGCAGGGCCATGCCCGGTCGCGCCGGTCAACGTGGTGGTCAGCGTGGATCAGTGGGGCGACATCGTCGGGACACTCGGCGGAAACTGCGCGAAGGTGAAAACCGTTCTGGTGAGCTCGTCGGTTGACCCGCACGACTATGAGCCCTCGCCGGCGGACGCCTCCTATTTCTCCGGCTCGCAACTCGTTGTGGTGAATGGGGCGGATTACGATCCGTGGGCCTCGAAACTGGCGGCGACCACGGTGCCCAAAGTTCCTTTGATCAGTGCCGCCGCTGTCACCGAGACCCCGGACGGCGCCAACCCACACCTGTGGTACAGCCCGTCGGCGGTCACCGCCGTCGCCGACGCGGTGACTGCGGAGCTGACTCGGTTATCTCCCTCGGCTGCAGGCTATTTCGCCACGCAGCGAACAACATTCACCACCGACCTCAAGCCCTATAACGCTCTGATCGCCAAGATCAAAGCAGCTTCGTCGGGCAAGTCGTATGCCGCCACCGAGGGCATCTTCAGCTACATGGCTAACGCCCTGGGCCTTATCGACAAGACGCCGGCGGGCTATCGGCGGGCCGTGGCGAACCAGACGGATCCGTCTCCAGGTGATCTCAACGCCTTCCGCACCGCGCTGAGAAACCGTCAGATCGATGTGCTGGTCTTGAATCCGCAGACCGAGGGGCCAGTGCCGGATCAGATCCGAACGGCTGCGCAAGAGTCCGGTGTGCCGGTAGTCGATGCTAGCGAGACGGTGGCAGCCCGGGACAAATCGTTCCAGAATTGGCAAATAGACCAACTCACGTCACTGGCCGGGGCGCTCAATGTCCCTGCCTAGCAACGCTATCGATAGCGCGACCCTGGTGTTCGAGGATGTCAGCGTGGTGCGGGACGGACGGCTGATCTGGTCACAGGGGACTTTCGAGGTGCCACCGTGCGGCATCGTCGCGGTCATCGGTGCTAACGGAGCCGGCAAAACGACACTGGTTGAAGTGATCTTGGGACTCGTGCGAGTTGCCGCCGGCCACGTCCGGGTATTCGGCAAGCGTCCGGGCGAGGGAAACAATTCCATCGGCTACGTTCCACAGAACTACATCTCGCGCTCCGGCGAGGCGATCCGCGTCGTCGACGCGGTAACGCTTGGGCTGAACGGCGATCGTTACGCACTCAGACGCGTCACCGCCTCGCAACGCCGCCGAGTCGACGAGGCCTTACGGTCGGTTCAGATCGCCGAACTCGCCGGCAAGCGCCTCTCCCGACTCTCCGGCGGCCAGCGTCAGCGGGTGGCGATCGCCGCAGCGCTCGTCGCACGGCCAAAGCTGCTCATCTTGGACGAGCCCCTGACATCCCTGGACCTCGGTACTCAGCGCGAAATCGTGAGACTGCTCCGCGGCCTGCATGAAGACTTGGGCGTCACGATCCTCGTAGTCACACATGACCTGAATCCTTTCCTGAGCGTCCTCGATGGTGCGATCTATCTACTCGACGGACATCCGCACTACAACACCATCGATGGCGTGGTCGAGGAAGAATTGCTCGGCGACATCTACGGCACGCCGATCGAAGTCGCCCACACTTCCCAAGGCGGGCTTTATATGCGGAGCGTTGTATGACAGTCCGGTGGCTTGCCATCGGCTACCAGGACAATTGGTGGCAAATCTTGATTTCACCCTTCATGCGGGATGCCCTGCTGGGCGGCACGATCGTTGCACTGGTCGCGGGTCTGCTCGGCTTCTTCATCGTGGTCCGCAATGCCGCATTTGCCGCACACGC
>DASXJI010000611.1:0-12832 GCA_036497495.1 Mycobacterium sp. | reverse complement strand
GGCGGCAGCCGACCTGGGATTGCGCCAGGCCGTGCTCACCCTCCAGATCGCCCGGCTGGAGGAGGACCTCGGCGGAGCTTTAATCGAACGCGCCCAACGCGGACGACCCATGACTCTCACCGAGCAGGGCGCGCGAGTCCTACGGGCCTGGAAAGCGTGGAAGCGCGCCACCTGACCCCATTGGCAGAGCCACCGCCCAGGTGCACCACCTCACACCGGCCCGTAGATCTAGCCGCCGTTCAGCGAGTCGAAGGACTCTACGGACACGGCGAAGCCGTCTGCGCCGGGTCAAACAGGTCCCTTCCGTCAATGCCAGAAGTCGGGTGCCGGCGCAGAGTCGAAGTAGTCCCGCGGCACCTCGGCCAAACCAAGGTTGATGTCGGCGCGGTAGATGCGCTCCGCATTCTCCTCGACATCGAAACCGCGACCCTGCGCGCGACCCTCGCCGACGCTAAGGGACCCAGCCAGAGGAGCGTGCAGATCCCGGGCGCGCTGAACACTGCTCCCGGTCGCTGCTCTTCGCGATCAGGACCATTGTCGAGGAATTCGTCGGACATAGTTGGTCGTTATCGGCTGCGACGACTACCGACTCCGACGTGGACGCTGGCGCTGGTTGTTTCGAGACGCGTTGTACGAAAACAATATCGAGATGTCGTACTCATGCATTGCACCAGCCGATGCACGGCCCCCGATGCTTCACAGCGAAGTTCGACGAATGCGCGACAGTGGCTGGGGGAGTGTCACGACATTGATGGATAATAGAGATTATCCATCAAACTGTCCGAAATATGCTGGCAGATAAGGCTATTGATCACACAATATCCGGAGAAACGTGAGAGTGACGTACCGGCCTGAGGCAGTCGCGAACCGGTCGCGACGAAGATAGGGCCACCGACTCTCAGATCTTCCCGGATTCCGGCCGGAATCGGACAGCTGTCATGTTTTCCCGGATCGGACATCCGCCGACCGGAGCGGCGTACAGCGTCGTTTTCCGATAGCAACCAAAGGTGCCTGCAGCTACTTTCACGACGCCACTAACTCGCGAAGTGCAGCGGTCACAACGTAAACGCGACCGCCGAGCCTACGGACCGGGGGCTCGGAGGCCACTGCACAGGCGCTACGGAGCGCCGATCCGAACCGTTCCCTGCGACTTCATGCCGTGGCTGCAACAGCGCATCAAAGCCGGCATCACCGACAAGCCGCGCAGTTCTTTCGTCAGCGAAAACCGCTTACCCGGGGCAGCCACCGCGCGACCCCTTCACTGGCATCCCTTTGGCGGTTTCAGACGAGGACGTCGAGCGCGGCGCGCACGATGCTGTCGGTGTCGATGCCGTGGTAGCGGTAGACGTCTTCGAGTGAGCCGGCCTGACCGAACCGGCTCACGCCCAGTCCGGTGCTTCGCACCCGGTTGATGTTGGCCAGGAATGCCAGCGTGTGTGGGTGGCCGTCGAGGACGGTGACCATGGGGGTGGCGGTTTCGGCGGGGAAGACCTGGTCGAGGATCCAGCTGGGGGCTTCGCTGCGGCCGTGTCTGGCTTGCAGGGCGTCGTACAGCAGGCCGGGACTGGTCACACAGATGACGTCCGCGGCCACTCCTGCTTGTTCGAGCCGCTCGCCCGCCGCGATCGCCTCGGTGACGACGGCACCCATCGCCACGAGGGAGACGACCGCACCCTTTCTACGGACTAGCGGGTAGGCACCTGCAATCACCTGACGGCGACGTCGCTCACGTGCGGCCGGGTCCGTCGGGACATCGGCCAGCGTCTGATCGACCGGCCGGGTCGAGAGCCGAAAATATGCAGAGCTGCCGTCGGGGCGACCCAGGCGTGCCAGGCTCGCCAGCAAGGTCCATTCGGTGTCGATCGCGAACGCCGGTTCGTAGCTGATGCATCCGGGCTGCTCGAGACCTATCGAAGGGGTCGTAATCGATTGGTGCGCTCCACCTTCGGCGGCGAGGGTGACACCTGACGGGGTCCCGACGAGAATGGACTGGCCCCCGGCATAGACGCCGTAGGACCACGGTTCGAGCGCGCGTTCGACGAACGGGTCGTACATGACACCGATCGGGAACAGCGGTTGCCCCCAACGGCTCCAGGTGGCGCCCAGTTCGCCCATCAGCCCAACCAGGTTGGTTTCGGCAATGCCGAGCTCCATGTGCTGGCCGGTGGGCTTCTCGCGCCAGTGCATGATTGTCTCGGCATCGTCGTCGAACCAGTTGCGGCGTTCGGCCGCCGACCAGACTCCGACCTTGTTGACCCATCCGCCGAGGTTCGTGGTGGAGCTGACGTCGGGACTGACCGTCACGACACGTTTGGCCGCCTCGGGTGCCTCTCGGGTCAGGTCCAGCAACACGCGGCCGAGGGCGGCCTGTGTGGTGGCGACCCCCTTCGGGGTTCGGCCGATGTCGGTCGGTATTGCGGGCGGCGTCGATTGGGGGATCGTCGGGCGGCGCAGCCGCTCCGCGGTGGCGGCGCACCGCTTGCCCGCCTGGCTGTCGGGCGCGAATCGCCCCCAGGGCTGCTGTGGGTCGAGTCCCATCGAGGCCGCAAGCTGTTCGAACTCCGCCACCGTCAAGAGGGAGGAGTGGTTTTGCGGATGTCCTTGAGTGGGCAGGCCGTATCCCTTGATGGTGTAGGCGATGATCAATGTCGGTCGGGTCTCGTCGATCTGCCGGTAGGCGGCCGCGAGGGCGTTTAGATCGTGTCCTCCGAGGTTGCGGATCGCTGAAGCCAGGGTGGCGTCGTCGAGCTGTGAAATCAGATCGCTGATAGCCTGGCTGCCCGCGCCGTCGCCGGGTAGGCGAGTGCGAAGCTGATCAGCGGTGCAGCGCAGCAGGCGTTGGTATTCCGGGTTCGGCATTGCGAGGATTCGCGCGCGGAGTGCGTCGCCACCGGGACGAACGAACAGGGATTCGAGCAGCTGTCCGAATTTGACGGTGATCACCTGCCAACCGGCCGCCCCGAACATGTTCTCGAGCCGACCGGCAGCGATATTGGGGACGACTCGATCGAGCGATTGCCGATTGAGGTCGACGATCCAGACCACTTCTCCCAAATCGGTGATGCCCGGGTCGAGGATCGCTTCCCACACGGCGCCTTCGTCGAGTTCGGCGTCGCCGACCAACGAGTACTGGCGGCCGGCGCCAGTGCCGGCGCCGCCCGTGGTGGTGTCTACGTATCGGCGCGCGATGGCACCCCAGATCGGCGCGGTGGCGCCGATCCCGACCGACCCCGTGGAGTAATCGACGGGATCGGGATCCTTCGCCCGGCTCGGATAGCTTTGCAGCCCCCCGAATTCACGCAGGCGGGTCAGGTAAGACTCGTCGAGTTCACCAAGCAGGTAATTGATGCTGTGTAGCACAGGAGACGCGTGCGGCTTCACCGAGACCCGATCACCGGAGCGAAGCTGCTCGAACCACAACGACGTCATGATCGACACCATCGACGCGCACGACGCCTGATGGCCGCCGACCTTGAGCCCGGAAGGGTTGGGCCGCACCCGGTTTGCGTGATGGACGATAGCGGTGGACAGCCACAATACGCGCTGTTCGATGTCGACCAGCGCATCGAAATCATCGGAGACGACGACGGTCTCAGTGCTTGCGGGTCCGCGATCGGCAAAAATGGCGTTGTTCATGACTCTCCTTGAGCGCTGCGCTCGAATCGTGGATACGCCCGGCGCACGACGCGGTGATTCGGGACGTGATCGGCTACGCGGCTGCGGCGAGAACTGGGCTGGGGTCCATGAAGATCAGGTACTCGGTCACCTGTCCGTCCCGCACCCGCGTTCGTGTCACCGCCGGGAGGGTGAACTGCTCACCGTTCCGCATGGTGTAGGTGACCTCGACCCTCATGGCGGTTACATCGCCGGCGGGCCATTCCTCGACGATGACGTGATGCATCCCGGCGACCGAGCCGAGGTAGTTCGCGACCCAGGCCGCGATGTTGTCGCGGCCGCGGACTGACTCGTTGTTCGCCATGCTGAACACGCAGTCGTCGGCGAAGAACCCGAAGAAGGCGGCAAGGTCGGTGTCGGCGGCGTCGAGAAGCTTGTGGGGTGTGGCCAGTTCGGCGGTCATGGTGGTCATGGAGTTGTTCCCTTTCTGTGCGGCTTCAGCGGGCGAGGATTGTTTCCAGGGCGACGGTCAGCGCCTGGTCCGGGTCGTCGCTGGGGTCGGCCGCGCGCCAGGCGACATGGTTGTCGGGACGCACGAGTATCGCTCCCGCATCGGTGATTTCGTTGACCGCTGCCCAGGATCCCTGCGAATCGGTGTAGTCGGCCCCGATGGCGGCAACCTTGATCCGGACTCCGAATTTCTCTGCCGCCGCGGCCGCTGCGGCGGTCCAGGCAGCGCCGTCCGGGCCGGTGAACAAAGCGAATCCACCGCACTTCTCGGTCAGGTCGTGCGTGGAAACCGTCGCGCCATCGTGGTCGAGCCAGCTGTGGGGAAGACGGTGACCGGGGCGAGTGGTCGGTACGTAAGTCAGGCCCATCGGATCGCGCGGCGGGGCGGGGCTGCCGTCGGGAATGAGCGCACCGTTGGCGTAGGAGAACCCGATTTCGAGGTCGTGTGCCTGGAACTCGGTGCGCTGGGTGTTGATCACCTCGTGCGCGCGTGCCCGACGGGTCTCACCCATGGGTGATTCGTCGAAATAGGCTTGGAAAGCAGCGATTTGGGCTTCCAGAGGTTGCCCGGCGATCAGCCCCAGTCCGGCATCGATGACCATGTGATTGAGGAAGGTGAACATCGCCCAATCAACATTGCGCATGCCGACGGGCTGGCGTTCGGCTTCGTAGGTGTCGAGCAACGCCGCGCTCGCGTCGCCGCGCAGGACGGCCGCCAGTTTCCAGGCGAGGTTGTGTGCGTCCTGGATTGCGGTGTTGAGTCCAAGCCCCGTGGTCGGCGGATGCCGATGGGCGGCGTCGCCAGCAAGGAAGACTCTGCCGACCTGGTAGCGGTCTGCGAGAACGCCTTCCAGTATCCAGTGGCTGACCTTGTGCACGGCGAGCTCGAGATCAGGAAGCTTGAGCAGCGCGCGCAGTCGGGGGACGATGGCTTGTTCGTCGAACCGGTCGGGGTCGTCGGGGGCGAAGGTGAAATGCAGTACCCATTCTTCGGAATGTTTGTCCCATGTGGGTCCCATCTTGGCCATCGCGCCGCTGCCCCACGAGCCGGCGCCTTCGGGGTTGACGAGCCAGGTGATCAGGACCTCGTCGTCCATGTATGGGGACAGGTCGGCGGTGAAATGTGTGCTGACCATGTCGAGGAGGCCGGACGGGCCTTCCATGGTCACCCCGAGCATGTTGCCGACGGTTTTGCCTCCGTCCGCTCCGATCATGTATTTCGCCTTGACGGTATAGGTCTCGCCGGTATCGAGGTTTTTGACGGTTGCCTGGACGCCCGAGTCGTCCTGGGTGAACTCGATGAGTTCATGGTGGAAATGGATCGATTCCGGCGCGCGGTCCTCGGCCAGCTTGCGAAGCAAGGGTTCGAGCCGAACCTGCGGGTAGTTGCTCGACATGCAGGGGCTGTCTTTGGTGTAGGTGTCGCGCAGGGAGCCGCCGCCGAATGCGTCCATGGTATGCAGCGTCCGCGCGTCGAGATCTGCGCAGCCGCCCAGCGAGGTGACCCACCGGACCTTGCTCATGTTCTTGATGGGGGTGCCAACCTGGTAGATGGCATCGGCGATGTCGTACTGGCGGAAGACTTCCATCGTGCGCTGGTTGAGGTAGTGCGCCTTGGGCAGCGGCGAGGTGGTGGTATGCCGTTCGACGAGGTAGTGGTCGATGCCTTGCTCGGACAGAAAGATCGATGCGGTCAGTCCGCATCCCCCACCGCCGACGATGAGAATCGGGGTTTCGATTGTTGTGGACATGGTGGGCCTCGTTTCTGTGCCGGGAGGGGCTTATCGGTGGGCGGGTGCTGTTGTGAAGTGATGGCGCATTTCGCCGATTCCTTCGACGTGGGTGACCAGTTCGTCGTGTTTGGTGATAAGACGCCGCGGGTTTCGGCTCCATCCGATGCCGGCGGGTGTGCCGCTGAAGATGAGGTCCCCTGGGGACAGCGGCAGGATCGCCGACAGGTAGGCGATGATCTGCGGGATGGAGAAGATCAGATCGGATGTGCGTGCTTTCTGCATCTGTTCTCCGCAGAGGATGCATCCGACTTCGAGGTCGTCAGGGTCGGCGAACTCGTCGGGGGTGGCAAGTATCGGCCCGATCGGAGCGAATCCCGCGAAAGACTTCCCTAGGTTGTACTGTTGAGGCGCTGGGGGTTTGAGTTGCACCTCGCGTTCTGACAGGTCTTGACCGGCGGTAAGTCCGGCCACATAATTCCAGCCGTCCTCAGGTTTGATATGGCGGGCGGTTTGGCCGATGACCGCCACCACTTCTGCCTCGAAATCGACAGAATTGGAGGGTAGTTCCACGTTTCCGACCGGCCCGGTCACTGATGCGGGGAACTTCGTGAACACCATGGGTGTATCGGGGAGTTCAATGCCGGTTTCGAGTGCGTGGCCGCGGTAGTTCAGGCCGATCGCAAAGACCTGTCCAGGTTTGGGTGCGGGTGCACCGAGCGTGTCGGGATCCAGCGGTTTGGTCGAGCGTTGCGGTGCGTCTGCGGCCCAGGCGCGAAATTCTGTCCACCGTGGGTAGATCGATTGGACATCGGCCGAGAACAGGCCCGCGCTGGCCTGCTCAACGTCCAACACCCCCGTCGATGTGAGGAGCCCGAGTCTATTGCGCTGGTTGACGATTCGCATCAGGTTCTCTTCTCTGTTTCGGGTACGCCTCACCCCGTCGTCGGCGGGCACCGAGCTCGGCGAAGAAGGGCAGGACATCGGGACGGTCGACGACACCGCTGTTGACCGCGCGCTCCAGCGGCGTGCCTTGGATGAGTCGTTTGACCGGCACCTCGAGTCGTTTCCCGGTCAGCGTGTGGGGGATGGCGGCGACTTCGATGATTTCGTCGGGTACGTGCCGCGCCGAGCAGCGGCTGCGGATGCGATCGGTGATCACCGCCCGCAGAGCGTCGTCGAGGGCGTTGCCGGGGCCGAGGACCACGAACAACGGCATGTAGTAGTCGCCTTGCGGCAGCTCCGCTCCGACCACCAGACTCTCGAACACTTCGTCGACACTCTCCACCGCGGCGTAGATGTCGGCGCTGCCCATCCGCACGCCGTGGCGGTTGATCGTCGAATCGGAGCGTCCGTGAATCTCGGCGCTGCCATCTTCGGTGATCAGGATCCAGTCTCCGTGTCGCCAGATCCCGGGAAACACGTCGAAATACGCGTCGTGATAGCGGCTTCCGTCGGCATCGCCGACGAAGTACAGCGGCATCGACGGCGTCGGTGCCGCGACAACCAGCTCGCCGACCTCGCCGATGACGGGCTCGCCGGCGTCATTCCATGCTTGGACGTCGGCGCCCAGCAGGCGGCACTGCATCCGGCCGGCCCGTACCGGCAGCATCGGGTTTCCACCGACGAAGGCCACGCAGACGTCGGTGCCGCCGCTGGGTGCGTCCAACCAGACATCTGGCTTGACTGCGTCGTAGACCCACTGCCATCCCGCCAGCGGCAGGGGCGAGCCCGTCGACAGGATGCATCGCAGCGAACCTAGATCGAAGGAATCTCCGGGGGTGAGTCCGCACTTCCGGGAAAGCGTCAGGTAGCCCGCGCTGGTTCCGAAATGCGTTGTCTTCGTGCGTGAAACGATCTTCCAGAGTGCGTCGCGCTCCGGTGCGATCGGGCTGCCGTCGTAGAGGACCGCGGTCGCCCCGCGCAGCAGTGATCCGACCACGACATTCCAGATCATCCAGGCGGTGCTGGTGTACCAGAAGAAGACGTCGCCGTCGCCGATGTCGTTGTGCAGGCCAAGCCACTTCAGATGCTCGAGCACTATTCCGCCGTGACCGTGTACAAGGCCTTTCGGCAATCCCGTTGTCCCCGATGAGTAAAGCACCCACAGCGGATGGTCGAAGGCAACCTGCTCGAAGGCGAGTTCCGCATCAGGAACGAGGGCGTCGCGCCAGGACACCCAGGTGGTGTCGGGAGCGGGAGAGCCCAGATTGTCGACGTACACGACGTCGGTGAGGGTCGACAGCGCCGCCGCGATTTCGGCGGATTCGGCGGATCGATCGATGACCTGTCCGCCGAAGCGGTAGCCGTCGACGGCGAGCAGAATTGCCGGCTTCAGCTGGGCGAACCGATCGATCACCGCCCGGGTGCCGTAGTCGGGCGGACAACAGGACCACACTGCGCCCACTGCGGCCGAGGCCAGCAGCGCGACCACTGCGTGCGGGGTGTTCGGCAGATAGCCGACGACCCGGTCGCCGGGTCGGACGCCGCGCCCGCGGAGGAACTGGGCGAGCCCGGCGACCTGGTCACGCAGGCTGTTCCAGGACACCGACTCGCTGCGTCCGTCCTCCTGCAGCGCCAGCAAGGCCGGCCGATTCGCGGACTCCTGCGCGAACACGATCTCGGTGTAGTTCAATCGGGCACCGGTGAACCAGTGCGCGCCGGGCATATCGTCGTTGACGAGCACGTGGTCGTAAGGGCGGGAGTGCGGAACCGCGAAGTACGACCAGATCGAGGCCCAGAACTCGCGGGGATGATCGATCGACCACTGCCGTAGCTGTTCGTAGCCGGGCACCGCGACACCGTGGGTGTCGCGGACCGTTTCGGCGTAGCGCGCCATCTCCGACACGGCGGCCGTCTCGGGCTGGGGGGTCCACAACACGTCACCGGTTGCGATCGTGGCTGTCATGATGTGCTGCTCCCAGGCATCGACGCTGATCAGGAGAAGTAGATGGTCTGCGCGTCGGCCGGGATGTCGTCGTCCAGCGGCTGGTCGGCGCGGCGCCAGAGCTCGTAGCCGTTCTCGCGGATGATCCGCCCTTGGTTATCGAGCTCGAAGATGTGCACGATGCGCATGCTCACCTCCGTGCCCGCCGGGAAGGGGCATCCAGGCACGTTGTTTTCGACATCGCCGACCAGCGTCAACGTCGCGATCTGATCGTCGACCACGAAGTTGCCCGACCCGAATCGGTTGATGGGCGTCATCGAGTGGATGTTGTAGCTCTGGAAGATCTTGAGGTAAGCCTCGCGGACGGCAGCCTTATCGCGCAGCAGGACACCGCGAGCAGGTACCTCCCACACGATCGACTCGCCGTACAGATCGATCGCCTGATCGATGTTCTCGGGGTTCTCGTTGTGGAAATGCGCGTCCACCGCCGCCAGATTGCGCGCCACGACCTGCTCCGGGGTCAGCGTTGCCGAGGAAGTCATCGTTGATCCTTGCTGTCGTGAGGTGCATGTGTGCCGCCTCACAGTGTGCACGCAATATGTTATAACAGCAAGAGCTCGGTTGAACTTTTTCGAACTTCTTCGAAGGCCCCGATTTAGTGCGCGAGTGACCTCGCGCCGGCGACACGGGGTCTAGGCATTCTTGTGAATCACCGGGTCCAGCGCACGCTGGGCAATCGTCTCGTTTTCGTCGAGGTGGTGGAGGGTCGCGCGGGCTACCTTCTTGGGGTCTCTCGTCCGGAAGACATCGAGAATCTCGTGATGGGCGCGTCCGCGGCGGGAATGTTCCTTCGGTTCGGCGTCGAGGCCGCCGAAAGCCAGCCGGATATAGCGTTCGGCCGCGTGCCACAGCCCGTCGAGTGTGCGGAGATCCCAGGTTGTCGCGGCAGGCCGAAGCAACTCGGCGTGGAACTCATGGTGTGCCTCATAGATCTCGTCGATGCCGAGCGTCTCGTCGGCGAACATTTCGACGTACCCCTCGAGCCGGGCGAAATCGGCGTCGTTCAGCAACTTGCATGAGCGCGAGGCGATCTCGGGTTCCAGCTGGCGACGCAGTCGATAGATCCCGTGCAGGTCCTCGTGATCGAGCGGCGCAACGCACGTACTGTGTCCGGGCCGTGAGACGACGAGGCCCTGCGCTTCGAGCTGGCGCAGCGCTTCGCGTACCGGAATGAAACTCACCCCGAGCTGACCGGCGATCTCCCGCAAGGAGAAGCGCTGACCGGGAGGGAGGGCGCCTGAAAGGATGGATCGACGGATCTCCTTGCTGACGCGGTCGACGACCGATGATGGTTCCAATGGCCGGACGAACGGAGCCCTATGGTCGGCGCTAGTCGACATCGTCTTCATCCCATCAGCGGTGGCAGGGTTCGGAGACTTTGACTTCAATATCATATAACAGCCGAGTCCGTCTAAGCCTCTACCGGATATCGACATCGACATCACAAGGCATGCACAACCCACTTGGTCACCAGTGAGGCCGGTCGCTCCCGCCATGCTTCGCGATGGCTGTGTCAAGGTAAATCGGCGCCACTGTGACGGAGAAATTTGGCCCCGGAGTGAGGTGCCAGTGCGGTTCTGGCCATTGTGTGGTGGGCGCTATGAAGGTGTGTTCATGGTCGGTTGCGGACACCGTCGCCCGGCGCTCAGCCGTTGTCGCCGCGGGGAACGCTGGTCACGTGGTCACGACCAGCTTTCCGCTCGCGCGGCCGGCTTCCATGGTGGTGTGCGCCTCGACGATCTGGTCGAAGGTGTAGACGCGGTCGATGGGGACGACCGCGTGGCCGGTGGCGACGCTGTCGAGGTATTCCTGCAGAACCTGTGCCGGTAGGTCGGTGGCGTCTCCGCCGTAGGAGGTCAGGCGGACCCCGCGCGGGATGTATTCGGCGGGGTAGAAGTCGTGCACGGTCCACTGGTTGGACAGCATTCCGGTGAAGCACACCACCCCGTGCACGCGGGTGGCGCGCAGGGTGTCGGGAAGTGTTGGCGTGCCGACGAGTTCAAGTGCGGTGTCGACCCCGTCGGGGATGATGTCGCGGACTTGGCGTGCTACGTGACCGTCATCGATGAGTACATGGTCGACGCCGACGCCGGTGAGGGCGCCGGCTTTGTTGGGGTTCCGTGTTGTGGAGAGCACCGTCATGTCGCGCTGTTTGGCCAGGACCGCGGTGGCCATGCCGATCGAGGATGTCCCGCCCCGGATAAGGATCGACTGGCCGTGGGCAGCGTCCAGGCCGATCGTCAAGGAGCCATACGACGTTTGCAGCATCTCGGGGACCGCGCCAAGCGTGGCCCAGTCGAGGTCGCTGGAAAAGGCGATGACCTGGGTAACGGGCACACAGGTGTATTCGGCGTATCCGCCGTCGAACACCCGCCCCATGCCGCCCATCATGGCCATGACCTGCTGCCCAACGGTGAACTCGCCGCCGGGGCACTGCGCCACGACGCCGGTCGCTTCAATGCCGAGCACCCGCGGGAAGGTGACTCCCTCTGCCAGGCCCAGGCGGGTGTGCAGTTCGCTCCGGTTGAGGCCGAACGCCTTCACAGCGATCAGAACCCACCCGTTGGCCGGCTCCGGCATCGGCAGTTGTCGAATCTTCAGGGCATCCGGTGGCCCGGGTGCGTCCAGAACGATGGCCCGCATGATGGCAGTCATGATGCGGTCCTATTCGTCGTGCCGCCGTCGTGTCCGGAGGCACGCAGCTTGGTGAGTGACGCCGCGAACTGTTGCAGCATGCGAGGCGACAAGGCCACGCCCAGGCGAGCGTTGAGCTCGTCCTCCAGAGCCAGGCTCGCTTTCGCCAGCAGCCGCCTGCCCGAGGGCGTCAACTCGATGATCGACGAGCGCCCGTCGTCGGGATTGGGCCCGCGCCGGCAGTGCCCGGACGCTTCGATGCGATCAATCAGCTTGCTGGTACCGCCGATGGTGATCACCAGCTCGGTGGCGATGTCGTTGACTCGGCAGGAGCCGCGTCGCTCAATGACCCGCATGGGTTCATACCGGCTCAGGGGCAGATTGAAGTCGGCGCGAAGTCGTGCGTCCGCGGCGTTCCACAGCTCGGTTTCCAACCTGACCAGCTCGCTGAACACCCGTCCCAAATCTGTCATCAGCCGCCCCTATCATCCCGTGCAACTAGCTTCCACGGAATATAGCAGGCCCGCAAGGCGTACTGTATTCCACGGAAGATAAACCACCATGATCGGAGATCAGATGACCAGCGAACACGACATCACAGAGCTGCGATGTGGGCCGGCCGGCTGTACCCCAGCGAGTGGACGCGCTTCCGGGACGGGCTGCCCGACGCCGACCGCGACGGCAGCATCGTCGAGGCCTACGCCCGGCTTCTGCACGACCCGGATCCACGAGTGCGGGAGAAAGCCGCCCGCGACTGGTGCGACTGGAAAGCCAGCCACGTCAGCGTTGACCCAGACCACCGCGCGCGCCTTCCCGCTACGCCGACCCGACCTACCGAATGTGCTTCGCACGCTTGGTCACTCACTGCTGGCGCCACGCCGCGTGGCGCGCTGGCGGCGAACTACTGCGCAACGTTACCCGGATCGCTCACATTCCGGCAGCCCTGATCCACGGCCGCGCCTAAGAAACTGGACCATGAACAGGGCGTTGAACGCGGCCCAGAACGACATTCTGTTGACCGAAAGATTCTTCCGTGTAACGAATCTGGTTGATCCGCCCACACGGCTACAAGACCCCTCGCTGATGGTAGGTGCGGTCGGTGCAGACGACAGACGACGGTCGAGAGTGTGGAACGGTTGTGAAGCACCGAGCAGAGCCTGAGATCCAGTACGGCAAAAGGTGCGGTGAACGAGGCTAGGCGTTCTGGGGGAAGCCCAACTCGATGCCGCCGTGGCTGGGGTCGAGCCAGCGACTCGTGATCGCCTTGCCGCGGGTGAAGAAGTGCGCGCCGTCCATGCCGTGGGCGTGGGTGTCCCCGAACAGCGACGCCTTCCAGCCGCCGAAGCTGAAGTAGGCCATCGGAACCGGGATCGGCACGTTGATGCCGACCATCCCG
>DASXJI010000610.1:0-3616 GCA_036497495.1 Mycobacterium sp. | reverse complement strand
ACGCCAATTGGCGTTGGTTGGGGGAAAGGTAAATCGATGAAGTGCACTCGTGCTTTAACTCGGCTGGGGTTGCTGGCCGTGGGGTTGGGTGTCGGAGCGGCGTTCGGTTCGATGCCCGCTATCGCCTCGGCAGACACATCCAGCGACTGGCTGTCGGCGGTCGACAGCTTTCTCAGCACTGCGGCCCCGGCCGCTGACACGACGCCGGCTTTGAATCTGGCCATCTCGATGGACGGGGTGTCGCTGTTCCAGTCTGGCGACGCGACCGCCTCCTCAGGTGCCGATGGGGATATTGCGATCGCGAACGGCGCCGGCGCATCTGCATACGCGTTCGGCACCAACAATTACGCGAGTGTCGATGGCACTGATTCGTCGGCCGTGGCCGGTGGTTATAGCGCAGCCATGGCAAGCGGCTCACATGACGACACGGCTTTCGCTTTCGGCAACAACGATCTCAGTTACGCCGGCGGCGAGGGGGCCTCGAACCCCGGTACCTTCGACTACGCCGTGATCTTCGGCAACAACGACACTGCCTTGGCCGGCGGCGACGCGGCGGGTGCCGGCAGCTACGACGGCGCCTACGTCGAGGGCAACGATCTCGGGACGGCCCACGCGCAGGGCAGCGACTACCTCGCCGACATCCTGAAGTTCTATGGTGACGGGTCGACTAGCACCACCGCTGCGGCCGCTGAGAGCGGTGGGCATCTGACTGACCTGCTGTCGGGGAGTTCGGGTGCCGCTGCGGACGCCAGCAACATCTGGACCGAACTGCTGTCGGCGTTCGACGGTGGGAGTGCGGCTGCGGACGCCGGCAACCTGTGGACTGAGCTCGCGTCGCTCTTCTAATGAACCCGCCTGCCGGGTCGGCGGCCGCCGTCAGGGAGGACGGTGGCCGCTGACTGGGCAGGCGCTCATCCGCATCGGCCAGGCAATCGATGGGGTCCGAGGAGCCAGGTAGTCTGGCTGCACGGCATTGCAGCCGTTCTGAGTCTGCGAGGACAAGTCGACCGATGCGCAACATCATGTCGGCCGCGCTGATAGCGGCCGGAGCCCTGCTGGGCTGGTCTGGCATCGCGGTCGCTGGCGCTGACTCGGCGTGCGCCAGCTTGGGGGGCGCGCTTCAAGATGACCAGACGTGTAACGTGCACATCTCGACGTCGACCTACACGCTGGCCATGACTTTTCCGGTGGATTACCCAGACCAGGCGCTGACTGACTTCCTTACCCAGAATCGTGATGGCTTCGTCAACGTCGCGCAGACGTCGTCGCAGACTTCCGGCCCGCGAGAAGTGCCGTACCAAATGGAGATCACCTCCGAGCAATATCACTCGGGCCAGTCGCCCACCGGCACCCGAAGCGTGGTGCTCAAGGTCTTCGAAGATCTCGGCGGCCCGCGCCCGTCGACCTTCTACAAAGGCTTCAATTACGACCTCGGTGAACAAAAAGCGATCACCTTCGACACGCTTTTCGCGCCGAACACCAAACCGCTGGACGCGATCTACCCGATCGTGCAGCGTGAGATGGGAAAGAAGAACGGGCTCGGCGCCGCAATCCTGCCCGGATCCGGCCTGGACGCCTCGCATTACCAGAACTTCGCCATCACCGATGACGAGTTGATCTTCTACTTCGCGCCCGGTGAACTGCTGCCCTCGCTGGCCGGCGCCAGCCAGGTCCACGTCCCCCGCAACGCCATCCCCGCGCTGGCTGTCAAGGGCTAGACCATTCCGGCTTGTCAGCCCGGGGCGAAGCTGTACACCTGACCATCGCTGGTGGCGGCTACGACCCGGCGATCACGGCCGATCGAGACGCCGACGGGATAACCGGTCGCCTCCGGCAAACGGTAGCTGTTGAGGGTCCGGCCGCTCCCGGGATCGAAAACCAGCAGCGTCATGCCACGCGCGCCCTCGCCCGGCCCGCCGGTGACGACCGCGTAGCCGACGCCGCTACCGGCCAGGCTCGACGTCGACAGCGGGCTGACGTCATTGCGTCGCCACACTTCCTGGGCGTGGTCCCCGGCGTCCTTGACGGCGACGAGACGGGTGTCAGGACCGCCACCCGACACGACCAGCCCGCCCGGTGTCACCGATGGCGGCGTCTGCGGCTGGAACTTGAGCGGAATCGACCATTTCGGCTTGCCGTCGACGGCGTGCAATGCCCATAGCCGCTCGTCACGCCCATTGACGTAGATGGTGGATCCGTCGTTGGACGCCACCGGGCTGGCGAGGACGCCGGCGGCGACCGCGTTGCTGGTCCACTCCCGGGTCAGAAGCGGGTTTTGACCCGGGTGGTACTTCAGCCCGACCAGCACTGACGCGGGGGCATCGGGTTCCCACAGGCCCACCACGATCATCCCGTTCGCGTGCGCGAATGCCGGTGCGGCGGCGATGGGGCAGCCCGCCAGGGCCGGCCCGCAATCGGAGAGCCCACGCGTGAAGTCGCTCGGGTCGACGTTGTCCACCAGATCGATCGAATTGCCGACGACGGTGCCCCGATGGCTGTCGAATACCTGCACCTGTCCCAGGTGCGTGACGACGAGAAGTTGTCCGTGATCGAGAATCCTTGGCGTGGAAGGCGTTCCCATCACCGGGCGCCGCCAGCGGATCCACTGGGTCGGGGGAAAGGACACGATCGCCCCGGGCTGGCCGACGTAGAGGTTGTCGAAGCCGTCGAACAACGGGCTGGCCAGTCCGCCGCCCTGGAAGAGCCGTGTGCACCACCGCTGCCGGCCGTTGTCGTCGTTCTCCCACTCCATCAGCGAGCAGCCGCCAGGTGTCTGCGCGTTCGCCGCGAGCCAGTTGCGTGAGCTGAGCGCCACCGCTGACGCGAGGGACCCTTTCACCGAGCGGGTCCAGCGCAGGGTCAGCCGGTCCGCGCCGCGCCTTGGGCTGTAGCTGCTGTTGGCCGCGTCGCCGTACTGGGCGGGCCAGCCTTCGGCCGGCGTGGTCTCAACCCAGGAGTCGGTGTTGCCGCAGCCCGCCACAGCGGCCGTCAGAAGGACCGCCGACGCCACGAATGACCAATGCCGCACAGTGCGACGGGGAATCGGCCTGGGCACGGTGCGAGGGTAACCTGCGGCGGCCCGCTTCCGGCTCATTGCCCGCTTCGCCATGCTTCACGCCACGGCGATAGGCTTTTCGGCCATGACGAGCATGTGGGGGGCCCCAATCCATCGTCGCTGGCGGGGGTCGAATCTGCGGGACCCACGCCAGGCCAAATTCCTCACGCTGACCTCACTGAGGTGGGCGCTGCGCAACCGCGCCTACACGCCGTGGTACCTGGTGCGCTACTGGAGACTGCTGAAGTTCAAGCTGGCCAACCCGCACATCATCACTCGCGGCATGGTGTTCATCGGCAAAGGCGTCGAGATCCACGCAACACCGGAACTGGCGCAGCTGGAAATCGGGCGCTGGGTGCACATTGGCGACAAGAACACGATCCGCGCGCACGAGGGCTCGCTGCGCTTCGGCGACAAGGTGGTGTTGGGCCGCGACAACGTCATCAACTGCTACCTCGACATCGAACTCGGCGACTCGGTCCTGATGGCCGACTGGTGCTATGTCTGCGATTTCGACCATCGGATGGACGACATCACGCTGCCGATCAAAGATCAGGGGAT
>DASXJI010000609.1:0-3243 GCA_036497495.1 Mycobacterium sp. | reverse complement strand
CACTTCCTTGCGGTCTTTCATCACCACGCCGCGCGAGGGCGCCTCCCAAGTGACGTCTTCGGCGTACACCGCGACCGCTTTTTCCACCTCGTCAGGATTCTCATTGTGAAAGTGAAAATCGACCACCTTGAGGTTGCGTGCGATGATCTCGTGGTGCGTCAACTCCGAATCGGGACGTAAGTCAGCCCCGATTTCTGCGAAGACGTCCTCTTTGCTGATTGCCATATCTGTTTTCCTCGTGATGTGGTGCGGGCCGGATTTGCTGTATCTGAGGCGTTTTCGGCGGCACCGCCGTGCGGTGGGGTCAATCGGTCGCAGCCAGGACCAACCGGCCCTGCCCGCGAGCCGTCGAGCAAACCCAGGTCTGACGCCGGATAATGCCGCCGGCGGTGATGACCGCAGGGCCAGTCACCGGGAGCGTGATCAGACCGAGAAACCCGAGGATGGTCAGGTAGGTCATGATGAGGGCGGGCATGGTTAGCTCACATTTCTCCGCGAAGCGGATAGTTGGGATTTGTTGTTGTGGTGACGTTAAAAGCTTTGTCCAGCTGGACATCTCAGTAAGCAGGGACCTCGCTGACCCTGGCCATTTGGTCGATTATTCGAAGTTGATGATGATGCTCTTGCCGATCGTGAAGTGTTCGAGCATGGATTCCAGCGTGAGTTCACGGCCCAGGCCCGACTGCTTATAGCCGCCGTAAGAGATGTTGGGCCCGGCTACCTGCGCCTGGTTGACCTGGACGAATCCGGCTTGCAGCGCATCGACGGCGACAAGTGCGGCGTTGATGTCGCGGGTCCACACACTGGCCGCCAAGCCGAAGTCGCTGTCGTTGGCGACAGCGACGGCCTCCTCGGCGGTGTCGAATGGCATCACGCAGGTCACTGGACCGAAAATTTCTTCCCGTGCAACAGGATTGGTGTTGTCGATGCCGGTGAAGATGATGGGGCGGATGAAGAGCCCGTCCGCAAGGCGATCGTCTTGTGGAAGCTGGCCGCATTCGTAGGCGGTCGCGCCGGGTGTTTGCCGGCCTTGTTCGATGTAGGCGCGTACTTTCTTCAGCTGGTCCTCGGAGATGATCGTGCCGATGTCGGTGGCTTCGTCGAAAGGGTCGCCGATCACCAGCTGTGCGACGCTTTCGTGAAGTTTCGCCACGAAATCATCGTGTAGCGACCGGTGGATTAGGATGCGCGATGATGCGGTGCAACTTTGCCCTTGGCGGGTGAAGCGCATACCGACCACCGCGCCAGAGACGGCCTTGTCCACGTCCGCGTCGGCCAGCACCAGCATCGGGCTCTTGCCCCCGAGCTCGAGGGTGACCGGGACGAGCTTGGCGGCTGCCGATTGGTAAATCATCCTTCCCGTCTCGACCGATCCGGTGAAGGTGACCTTTGCGACCTGTGGATGGGCGACCAGCGGCGCTCCGCAACCGAGCCCGTCGCCAGACAAAACGTTGAGAACACCCGGGGGTAACACCTCATTCAACAGCTCGGCGGCGCGCAGCACCGCCAGCGGCGTCTCTTCGGCGCTTTTGACGATGACGGGATTGCCGGCGACGAGGGCGGGCGCGATCTTTACCGCCATGAGCATCAATGGGAGATTCCAGGGCAGGATCGCGGCAACAACGCCGACCGGCTCGCGTTTGGTGTAAGCGAGCACACCTGGATGCATGGGGACGGTCTCGCCCTTGATCTCGCTGGCCAATCCACCGAAAAATTGCAGAACGTCGGCGAGGTTGGCAGCCTCGGGACGGCATTCGGTGCGCAGGGCTTTACCCGACTCGAGCGTGAGCAGCAAGGCGAGCTCCTCGGCGTGTGCGGCCAAGATGCGCGCGCCCTCGATGAGCCGTTTGCCCCTTTCGCGTGCCGGCAGCGACGCCCACGCCGGATGGGCGGCCTGGGCGGCGGCGACGGCGATTTCCACGTCTTCGGCTTCGGCGTCCGCCGCGCCGCAGATGCGCTCCCCGGTGGCGGGGTCACGCACGTCGAACTGATGCCCGGACGCCGTGCAGCTGAGTGCTCCGTCGACAAGGATGAATCCGGCTAAGCGCTGAGCGGCCTCGAGAGCGGCGGTTCGCAGACCGTTGGGGTCCTGGGGTCGGGTGCTGTGGTCAATGCTCATCGTTGACTTCCTTCGGTTCGCGTGAGGCCACGAAACCGCCGTCGCCATCATGAGGCCAGCCTTTCGGTCGACTCGTCGATTGCGATCACGCCCTGTTGGACCAGCTGCTTAATCTCAGACTCGTCCATGCCCAGCTCGCGGAGCAAGACTGAGGAATCGGCGCCGATGCGTGGTGCCTTGGCACGAGCGCGAGGAGCGCCATCCGACACAACCGGTGTATTGACCATGCGTTCTTGCCCGAACTGGGCGGGGTCTTGGGGGAAAAGGTTGCGCGCAGCGAACTGTGGGTCGGCCAGGACTTGATCGATGCTGTTCACCGGACCGCAGGGCACGCCGGCTTCGCGCAGCCGGGTGATCCAGAAGTCGCGTCCGTGTGCGTCGAAGCGCTGTTGCAGGATCGCTGCCAGCTCCTCGCGGTGAACAAAACGCTCGTACTCGCTCACGAAGCGTTCGTCGCCGGAAAGGTCGACATCGAGCGCCCGACATAGCGGTAGCCACGAACGATCCGTAGCGCCGATAACCAAAAGCTGACCGCCACGACAAATGAATGCTTGGTACGGTGCGGCCAGCCGATGTGCCGTTCCCAACGGGCCGGGGTCCTCGCCGGTGCCGAGATAGTCGGCGACCTCCCAGACCGACCATCCGGCGATGGTGTCGGCCAGCGACACATCGATATAGGCACCCCCATAGCCGGCGCGCGCGCGCAAAAGCGCGGCCAGAATGCCGATCGCGCCCCACATTCCGCCGCCAAGATCGGCAATCGGGAATCCGGCCTTTGCCAATCGGCCTTCGGTACTGCCCGTGACGCTGAGCAGGCCTCCGTAAGCTTGAGCAATCAGGTCAACGCCTTTGGCATCGCGCATCGGTCCGTTCTGGCCGAAGCCCGATATCGAGCAGTACACCAAGTCCGGGCAGTCGGCTTTGAGGTCGTCGTAGCCCAACGCCTGTTTCGCGAGGGCGCCCACCCGGAAATTCTCGACGAGTACATCGACTCGGGCTGCGAGCGCGCGCACCACTCGGCGGCCTGCCTCAGTGCGGATGTCGACGGCGAGGCTGCGTTTGCCCCGGTGTACCAGATCAAAAGGTAACGGCTTGCGCTCTGCGCCGACCAGCCGGCGCCGCAG